>NZ_JMKI01000037.1 GCF_000712295.1 Synergistes jonesii
TCATCTGCGCGTCTCCGAGTCGATGAAGACCGCTCCGTTGCCCATCTGGAATTTGGCTCCGCCGCCGGCGATGAACTCGCCGCCCGCGCCTAACTGTATCTTGCTGTGCGCGGCTATTTTGTCGCCGATTATCCAGCCGGTGGCATCGGCGTAGCCGCCGTTTTTCAGCGCCTGCACGAAAAAGTTGCCCTCGATGACTACTTTCGGGTCGTTCGGGTCGCTGGCGTCCACCGCGAAGGGCTGCACGAGCTCGCCGTTTTTGTCTTTCACGAGGTAGAATCTGTCGGCCAATATGACGAATTCCGAGCCGTTGCCGGCGGTAGCCAAAAGCCCGAGCCCCGCGACGACTTTTCTGCCGCCGCTCGATACCTGCGTTTTAAGCCACGTGGCGGCCGCCGCCTGCGCCTTGAAGTCTGTCAGCTCTTTGTCGGTGCACTTGACCCATGCGGCGCCGTTCCAGCGGCTTATCTCGTTGTTGGGGTTTATCCATAAGTCGCCCAATTTCAGCGGCTTGTCCACCGTGCCCGCCGGCGCGGTCGCCTGATTGTAGATGTCGGGCTTGCCGGCAGTGACTTCGGAGAGCGTCTGTATCGCGGCTTCGTTGCCGCCGGATTTGGCCTCTACGGTGCTCACTCGGCTCGCGAGTGCGTTGTCCGCGTTTACGCGCGCGGTGCGCTCGTCCTGTATCGCCGCCTTGCGTTCGGTCTCTTCCGTCGTCACCTTGGCCTGCACGGTGGTGATGGTGCTTGCCAGCGCGCCGTCCCTATCGGCCCGCACTATTTTCTCGGTCTCTATCGCCGCCTGCGCCGCCGCCAGTTTGGCCGCCATAAGTTCGCGCGCCTGCGCCTCCGAAAGCAGCCCCTGCTTGATGCGCGTGTCCAGCGTGTTGTAGTAGACCGCGAATTGTTCGGTCAGCTTCCGGCCGATGTCGTGGGCCAGCATCGCCGCGTAGAGCGCCGCTTCGCCCGCATCTTCGTCGCTCGCGGCTATCATCGCCGTGCCCAGCCGTCCGTACGCTTCGTCTTTGTCGGCCCGCGTCTGCGCCTCTTCGGTTATCGCGGACATCGCGCCGCCTACGTCTGAGACGAGCGTGTTTATGCGGCTCGACAATGCGTTGTCGCCGCTTACGCGCGCCTCCCGTTCTTCGCGGACGGCGGCTATACGCGCCGCGGCTTCGTTGTCTATCGCCTGTTGGCGGGCCGTGGCTTCCGTCTGTATGGCTGCGATGCGCGCGTTCTCTTCGGCCGTGAGGGCCGTACCGCGCGCGGCGGCCTCCGCCTCTATCGCCGCTATGCGCGCGTCAGCCTCGGACTGTATCGCGGCGGCAGCCTCGCTTTTATTGCTCCCGACGGTCGCGGTGAGCGTGTCCACTCTGCTCGCGGCGGCCGCGTCCGCGGAGGCCCGCGCTTCTTGTTCGGCGATTATCGCGGCATTGGCGTCGCCCACTTCGGCGAATAGAGTCTGTATGTCTTTGGCAAGCGCCTCGTTTTTGTCCGCCAGCACGTACTGTTCGCGCTTTATCGCCGCGATGTTGCCGTCCATCATCACTATCAGGGCTTCACGGTCTTCCGCTTGGGCGACCCCCAGCTCGTTCACGCGCGAGTCGAGGTATTCATAATGCGCGGCGAGGCGCCTCTTCTGCTCTTTGAGCGCGTTTTCGTTGCTGAGCAGCGCTTCCATCAGCGCTTCGCCGGCCGCCTCTTGGCTGTCGGCGATCTGGAAGGAGAGCAGCGTGCCGTAGCTTTCGAGCCCCTTGCTGTTGGCTTCGCGCACTTCCATTACGTCGGCCGTGCGCTGACGCCTTTCTTCGCCTACCGCTTCGTCTATCGCGGCAGACCTGTCGGCCGCCTCCTGCTGTATGGCTGCGATGCGCGCGTTCTCTTCGGCCGTGAGGGCCGTACCGCGCGCGGCGGCTTCCGCCTCTATAGCCGCGATGCGCGCCTGCGACTCGGCCGCTATCGCGTCGAGCAATTCCTGCTTGTCGATGGAGGAGCCGGCGCTTATGCCGCTGATCTGCGTGGCGAGCGCGCCGTATTGGTCGGCGCGGGCCTGCGCCTCTTCGGTTATAGCGGCTTTGGCGTCGCCTACTTCGACGAAGGCGTTGTCTATGCGCAGGGCGAGCGCTTCGTTTTCCGCCGCGCGGACGAGTTGTTCGGTTTCTATCAGCGCTTTGTTTTCGTTCATCTGGGCGACGAGGGCTTCGCGTTTCGTCGCTTCGGCGATTTCGTTTTCTTTTACGCGCGTATCAAGGTCGCTGTAAAATCCGGCCATCTGCCGGCGTATGGACTGCTCGCCCCTGAATCCGGATATGAGGGCGGCTAAATCCGCGTCGCCGGCCGAGTCGTCTACGCTCGCTATCATGGCGTTGTGCATTTTTCCATAGGCTTCGTCTCTGTCGGCCCGCAGCTCGGCTTCTTCGATTATCGCCGCGCGGTTTGAATCGACGTCGACTATCACGCGGTCTACGAGCGTGGCGATGGCTTCGTCCTCCCGCGCGCGCAGTTCTTTTTCGGAGATGAGCGAGGCGGCGGCGTTTTTTATCTGCGCTTCGAGTATGAGCCTCGACGCCGCTTCGGCTTCGAGTCGCCCGTCGACTATGTTGAGCCGCCCGATGAGTTCCTGTTTGGCGTAGGCGATGGCTTGTCTGGTCGCTTTGTCGTTCTCAAATTGGTTGGAGGCGTTCTGTATGACGCCTTCCGCGAGCGCGTCGAAGTCGTCCGCGTACTGCCCGACGAAGCCGCTTATGGTGCCGTTCTGCGCGTCTATTTTCACTTCGGCCGCCTCTATGCGCGCCACGGCCAGGTCGAGTTCGACGAGGGAGGCTTTGAGCGCTATGGCCGCGTCGAGCCCCTGCAGGTCGGCTTCCGCCTGCGCGATGCGCGCGGTGTGTTCCTGTACGATAACGCTCGACGCTTTGCTTTTGAGCTCGACTTTTTGTGCGTCCAGTTCCTGCGATACGTCGTCTATGCGCGCGTTGACGCCTTCGAGCAGCAGTTGTCCGACGTTGTCGAACGCCATGCCGGCGATGCGCTCGTCTACCTGCGCGAGTGTGACTTTCTGCGAGATTTTCGCGGCTTGCGCGTCGAGCATTATTTCGGCGTTGGAGATGCGCAGGTCTGTTTCTCGCCGCAGCACGTCGAGCCCGTAGATGCGCACTTCTCCGTTGTCCGGGTCTACGTATACGCCGGCGTCGGATAGACGGTCGCCCACGTCTTTGACCATGCTTAATGTGCCTATCACGGCTTCGGACAGCGCGTCGAGCTGTTCCATCATTTCGTCTGTGAGGTTCCTGGACTCGCCGCGCAGCAGCGCCTTCGCCGCTTCGACGTTCGCGGCCGCCTGTTGCGCCGCCGCGCTGATGTCGCCAGACAGACGGGATACGGCAGTATCCGTTGCGTCGGATAGGTCGCTCAGCTCCTGCGCCGTGGCGTCGGTTTTCTGCTCTACGAGCGCGATGTCGCCCTGCAAGCCCTCTTTTATCGTGTTTACGTCGCTTCTTATCCGCGCCTCGCGCGCAGCCACGTCGTCTACTATCTCCGATATGTCTACCTCGATGTCGGGGATTTTCGCTATCTCCGTCTGCAACGCCGACGCAAGATGCGACTCCTGTATCGTGCCGTCGGGAAGGTCGGAGGCTTGCAGCGCGTTCGTCGTGGCCGATACGGGACCTACTGTGTCGCTGTATATCCCGTTGTCCGCGTAGGATACGGAACGTACCCAAAACCAGCGTGTATCGAGCACGCCGAGCCCGTAGACGTCGAAGCTCGCGCCGTATATCTTGCCTACGACGGCGGCATCAGCGACGTCTTCGCTCGATGCCATCAGCACCTCGAAGTAGCCGATGAGCGGGTCGTCGGGCATGTCCCATGCGACCGTCGCGCAACGGAAGCCGCCCGTCGCCCTGAGATTTACCGGAGCCTTCGGGATAAGCGCTATCCCGCCGAGCGTATAGCTTTTTTCGGCCCACTCCGAATAGCGCCCGTCCAACGAACAGGCGCGCACGCGGAAAAGCCATTCTCCGGGCACGGCGGCCGGAATGTCTACCGACGACGTCCGCTGCGCCGCAAAATTGTTCCACGAGCCGGACGGGGTCTTGTAACACGCTTCGTACAGCGCGGCGTCCGAATCGCCGGAAGCCGACCATGAGAAAGTTAGCCGCTGCCTCGGCGTGCCGTTGTCGAAATAGGTGTTGGCATATACTTCCAGCCCCGTAGGAGCCGCAATATAGCCGTGCGGGCTCTTTATGCGCACCGGCGGGCGCTTGAGTACTATCCCGCTTTCAAGCTGGAGATACTTGCCGGAATTGACCTCGCGCAGCGAGACCTCGACGCGTCCGTCCTGCTTTTCCTTGAGCGAGCGCACCGCGAATTCACGCGGGGCCGCGTCCGTGCCGCTGATGCTCCACGCCGGATTGTCGGAGAACGTCTTCGAAAAGGGCGCGGAAACGTTGACGACGTTGGAAGTCCCGCGGCTCGTTATCTCCCGCGACTCCTCCGTGCCGTCGTCGGCCACGATGTACAGCGTGTACGTTTCGCCGACTGTAAGGCTCACCGGCGCGTCGAGCGTAACGGAATCCACTCCGATGTTCACGGCCCGACCGGAGTAGCGGATACCCATTATGTTCGGGTCGGCGATTTTTATCACCGTGCCCGGCATCAGGTCATAGCCTTCGAGCCCCTGCTCAAGCGTGCACTGCCACTGTTCGTCTTCCGTCAGCAGCGTCCACAGCCCGTGGCGGTACGCCTGCCCGCGGCTGTAGCAGCCGTAGGCGGTGACCTTGACCTCGCTCTTGCCGTAACGCTGGTATTTGTCCCAATCGACGACGGTCTCAATAGTCGCTTCGCCGTAGTTGTCGGGGTCGTACCACGTGACCAACGCGACGCTGTGTATCTCCCGCGCGCTGCCGGTGGAATAGGACAACGTACCGTCGTTTATCGTGCTCTGGTTGAGCGTCCGCAGCGGGTCGGTAGGATAGTCGCACGTCGCGTACATCAGCGCGCTCCCCCAATAGGTCATACCGTGGAATACGGAGGCGATAGACTGCACGACCTCGCGCGCCTCGCCGGCGCCCATTATCTGTCCGTTGAAAGTGTAACGCGGCTCCGTGCCCCCGAAGCCGTCGTCGACGCTCTCGTCGCAGATTTTGGCTATCTCGTAGAGCGTCCACTTGTCCATCAGCGGGTTTATCCAGCGCGGCGGGAAAAACTTCTTGAGCCCGTATCTGTCGCTCTCGATCAGGTCGCGCAAAATCCACGCGGGGTTGTCCGTCCATGCGTTTTGGAATGTACCGTCCCAGATGCCGCTATATGTCCGCGTCGCAGGGTCGTAGTTGCCCGGCACCTCGACGATGAGGCCCTTCACGCGGTACGCCCTCGACGGTATCGAGCTGCCGAAAGTCTCGGCGTTGCCTCGCACCATCATCAGCGCCGTGTGCGGGTATATCATCTTCCGGTTGATGATTTCCGTATAGCTGCTCCAATAGAGGTCGTTCTTAATGTTCGACTTCTCATTGTCGTCGTGAAGCTTCGTCACCGTCACCGTCCACGGAGCGCCGCCCGAGAGGGCATATTTTATCGACCACTGGGCCTGCGACATAGTCTTGTCGGTGCGGCTCTGGTCATCGCGCACGACGACGTTGTTGTCCTTGTCCTTGACGGTGACGCGATAGCTCACCGTTTCGCCTTCTGTGTCGCCGCTGCGGTCTTCGTCGTCCAATATCTGCCGATAAAGCCCCTGCACGCCGAGCGTGACGCGGACGTGCGTCACGTTTGGGTTCGTGATGGTACGGGTCACGGCGCCCGAGCCGCTGCCCGACGCGCGCGGGAAGTATTTCGTGACTTCTACGCCGACGCCGGTTTCTGATTCGGTGCCGGCGACGTCCGCGAACGGCTCCTGGTCTGGCAGCCCGAGCCGAATATCCCAGCTCACATTCTGATATGTGAACGCGCCTTCCGGCGTCTTGAGCGGGTTTTTATTCAGCGCGATGCTCTTTTCGTCGCCGGTGTACAGTCCTACGATGGGGCCCTCGGATATAGCCTCGACGATAGTGACCTCCTGCATCGACTGTAGCGTGTTCGGCGCTTCGACCGGCGCGCGGTAACCCGAAGAAGAACTGCCCATTTAGTTCACCTCCTGCGTGTCGAAGCCGCAGGAAGCGACCAGCGAGCCGGCCCACGGCGCGCCGTACACCAGCGGAATGACGTTGCCCTCTTCTTCAAGGTTTTGTGCTCCGGAGAAGAGATAACTCGGCCTTGAATCCGGGCTCTCGTTGCTGTCTATCGTAGGAGTCGGCGAAAGCAGCTGCCCCAGCCCGTTTAGGAGCATGCCCGCGCCCATCGCGAGCATGTGCCCGGCCGTGACGCTTCCGAATACGACGTTGCTCATTCCCGCCATGCTCCAGCCGGCGACTGCGAAACTGACGCCTATCAGCACGACGCCGAGCACCACTTTCAGCACGCCGTTGTTTTTGCTGCCGTTCGCGACCGGCACGATGTGCAGTTCGCTGGCACCGCCCATCGTCATAAGCAGCTCGACCTCTTCAAGTTTCTCCTTATCGCGCAGCACGAAAAATTCGCCGCCGCGCACGGAAGAGGCGAAGCCCTTCAACTGCACGGACAGCGCCCGCACCGCTTCGGCCGGAGTCTGCACATCCAGTTCGAAAACTTCGCCGAACTTCTCGGCCAAATAGCCGTGGAGGCAAACCTTCCTAAGCATCGCGCCTCACCCACATTCGTATCATTTTCGCCCACATCGGCGCAGGGTCGCGGCGCGAGAGCCGGCGCGCCAAATGCTGCAAGAACATTCCGCCGCCGATGTATACCGCCGCGTGGTTCATCTCGTTGCAGTTGATGGCCATGAAGGCCACGTCTCCAATCTCTCGCTCTTGTCCGGTTACCGCGTGAAAGCCCGCGGCCGCGAAATTCTCAGCGTATAGATGCCCGCCGCTCTTCCACCATTCATCGGAGCGCGGGAACTCGGGCAGTTCTATGTCTCGTTCCAACTTGTACCAGTCTTTTATCAGCGCGTAGCAGTCGCCCTTGCCGTCCGTCCCCGAAGGCCCGTGGCGGAACTCGCGCCTTACCAGCGGCGGAATATAACCGCCGCCCCACATATAGGGCTCGCTTGCGCCCTCTTCGCCGGCGGAGCAGAGTATCCACGGTACAGCCGTGTCTATCTGGCTTTTCATATCCGATTCGGTAGGCGCGTCCGGCGCGTCGGGGTGTGAGTGGAAAACCGCCTGCACTTCGTAATCTAAAAAAGTTCGCGCGGGCAGCGTGAAATCGTTACGGCAGTCGCAAGCCGTATTGGCGAGCGGCACATACACGCCGCCCGCAACGATGCCGCACGCCTCGAATGGATACACTTCCGCCGCGTGCGCCTTCATATGAATCTTAAGTTCTGCCGTAAGCTCCATGTCAGATATTCCCCCGTTTCAGCCCAGGAAAGCCGCCGTAAGGCAGCGGCTCGCTGCCGTAGCGCAGCACGCAGTCGGATAAGCGGCGGCCGCATACGTCGTTCGCCGCGACCACGGTAACTTCCCCGTTCTTTGTGAAATAGGCTTCCCCCGTATAAGGGCAGCCCTGCGAGCCGGCGGGGACGTATTCGAATTGCCCGCTGTCGGCGTTCCAGTGCCGGTATATCCACGGGCACGAATCGCGCAGCGCCTGACGGCTCGGCAGGCTGCAATGCGGCAGATCCAGCGGGGATATTAGCTCCCACTGGATAGAGCTTTTCGTCAGCGCCAAAATGCGGTCTACGATGAACAAATCGCGCGGGAACTCTATCCCTGTGCCCGCGTCCTCGTGTCCGTCCAAAAAGCGCGCGAATGTGCGTATACGGTAGAGCAGTGCGCCCTGACCTCCGCGAAAGCCTATGGCCAAATCAAGGAAGCGGCTTGGGAGCCCCCCGTCGCTTGCTATACTCGCCGTGATTTTCGGGCGCGGCGGGGTGTCTCCGTCCCAGGCAAAGCCCTCGACCGCGAAGTTGAGCGGGGGGTATTCGACACCCTCATATCTGATGTTGCCTCCGTCTGCTTCTGCGCTGCTCGCCCAACGCAAGATGCCCCCGCCGATAACGGAGGCGTCGAGGATATAAAGCGATATGAACGGGCTCGGCGCAGGCGACTGCGCTTCCTGAACGATAGTCGTCATATGAATACCTCACGGAGAGTGACCTGCACTTTGAACAGCCCTTTTTCCGCAGAGCTGCTCGGGTCTCCGACGACGCGCCATTTTCTGACCGGTTGAAACGGCATATAGCGCCACTCGAAAGAGGCTTCCATATGCGCGCGGAAGAACGTCAGCAGCGCCGCGCCCTCGGACGGGTTCATTGTCTCCCATGTCAGCGACAATTCGGAATACTTATCATTCAACCCGAGCCTGATATTCTGCTCGTACCCGTCGCCGAACTCGTTTTCTTGGTAGCGCGACTTTATCGTCTCCTCCGACGTCGTAGGACGACGCGCCGGGGTAAAAACATCGCTCATGATTACCACCTCGACCGGTATGCGCCTGAGCGCTGGAACTGATACATGTTTTCCATGAAACGGGCGTCGACCATGTCCCTGACACCCTCTCCCAACTGCTGCGCCTGTTTGTCACTCATTTCGCCGCCGCCGCTGTTATTGTTTGTCACATGCACAATTATGCTTGGCGCGAACACCGTGTTGCCGAACGACACGTCGCCTGCCCGCGATGCAGAAACACCGCTCAACGCTGCGAGGTCGGCGCGCAGAGGAGTTGCAATCCCGCCCACCACGCCGCCGGCGTGGTACTTGGGCAGCCCCTCCGGAAAGACAAGCTTCGCAAACGCCGCTTTCAGCCTGTCGGCAACGGAATCGCCCTTCACTTCGCCTTCCGGG
Source organism: Synergistes jonesii (assembly GCF_000712295.1). Classification (NCBI taxonomy): domain Bacteria; kingdom Thermotogati; phylum Synergistota; class Synergistia; order Synergistales; family Synergistaceae; genus Synergistes; species Synergistes jonesii. Next base: position 8,861 of record NZ_JMKI01000037.1, read on the forward strand.
CCCAGCACGCCGCCGGCCCGTAGCCTATCGGCGTCTGCTTCCGTCAGCACCACTTCATTCTTGCGCAGCAGCGCGACCTCTTCGTCAGGTTTGATGCGCCAATTTCCACCCACCACGCCGCCGGCGTGGTACTTGGGCAAAATCGTCACCGGTGTGCCGCCGCTGCCGACCACTCCGCCGGAATGGAATCCGAAGCCTTGCCCGCGTATGGCTCCTATCCACATGCCGCTATTCGGATACAAAGAGGCAGTGCTGCCGCTGCCGCCACCAACGCCAAACCAGCTGCTTATCTGTTGCAGCAGGAGCATTTTCGTGACGGTGTAGACGATGTCCTGCCCCAGCTTTTTCAGCGCGTCGCCGAGGTTTTCGCTATAGGCTATCGCGCGCGCGAAGCTGTCGACCACACCGCCTATGACGGCGGACGCCAGCCCTTCAAAAGACTTTTGCGCGTCGGTGAGCATTGCGCGGATTGAATCTCTAAAACTCAGCGTCGACGATTCAGCCGCTTTGATTTGCTCGGCTATCTGCTTTGCCAGCAGCGGCGTCGCCCCATACTGGACTAACAGCGCGTTTAGAGCCTCGCGGTACTCGCCGAACGTCAGCACCCCTTCCTGGAAGCGCTTGTTCAGCATTTCAATAGCCGGCTGCGCTTCGCTCGCGATGCCATGATGAAGGGCGCTGTAAGCGTCTTTCAGTTCCTGCGGCCAAAGCTGATAATTCTCTATCGCCGCGCCTGTGGATATATACTCTTCTTTCAGGCGTTCAAAATTCTCGCGCAGTTTCTCCACGTGCTCGGCATCTGAGATAAGCCCCATATCATGCTGCCACGAAAAAGTATCATAGAAAGCCTGCTTGAGCCGTTCAGATTCTTCGCGCAGCGATGCCATGCGTTCCTTTGTTTCTTTCAGACGTTCGAGCACCTTATCGGGCGCGAACGGGTTATTAGCCTCCGCCGCGTCCGTTATTTCGTTGTATAAATCCTTCAGCGCCTTCCAGTCGTCGGAAAGCACCTTCGTTTTCGACAGCCATGCGTCTAAAACAGGCAGGAACGATTCGCCGTCCGCGTTGAGATATTTGATTTGGTCGCGAATGCTTTCAACGAGCTTTTCGGCGGCGGATTTGCCTTTGCCAGATTTGGATTTATCGGTATTAGCGGCAGGAATCTTGTTCCCATTGCCGCCGCCTTCAACCGATACCGCCGCCTCGTAGAGCCTTTGTAACTCCGCTTCCTCCGCCTTGAGCTTCGTCAGCAGGTCATTATTTTCTCTAAGCCCACTCTTAGTAATCGCACTGACCGCACCGCCCACGCCGCCGAGAACGCCTTCTTTGAACATGAATTTCACAGTAGAGAGTTTTAGCATTTCTTCCTGCGTCTTGATTGCGGCCTGCGATACTAAAATCAGTTCCTTGCGGACATATTCAAGTTGACGTTTTATTGTGCTTGCGTCCGCCGTGGCAAATGTTTTGTTTACCTTAGCGACGGCATCGTCTGCTATTTTTGCGAGTCGCGCCGTCTCTTTCATTTCATTGCGCAGATTAAACCAGTATCCGGCAGCCACTGCGAGCGTAGCCCAGCCTACGGGGCCTATCGTTGCCAAAAACGTTTTGAACGCCGCCGTCGCGCCTAATATCGCTGCTTTGAAAACTCCCATCGTTGTGCCGGCCGTAGCGATTTTAATCGACGCCATCGTATAAGCCGCGCCCATTTTAGAAACTAATGACGTGGCTCCTGGAATAAGCGCCATTCCTAAGGTAAGCTGTGCGTTAAATTTAGATAACATAGACGCGACCGCAAGCCCCCCCTGGTAGGTGGCGAAGGCAATTACAGCCGTCTTCAGCTCAGCCGCATGGTCTTTAGCAAACCTAAACGCTTCTCCGAGCTTTTTCACTCCATCGACGGCAAGTTCTATTCCGTAGACTATTCCCGACTGGATATTCTCAATCAGCTCTTTATAGCTGTCGGATTTTGTGAATTTCTCCCATTCGGAATTGATAGCGTTGATTTGGTCCTTTATCTTCTGGAACGGGCCCGAATCCTTGCCCTCTCCCATAATGTCCGTTTTGAAATTCGCCCACATGCCGCCCATCGTCGCGAGCGCGCCGCTCCATGTGGTCTTTGCTTTGTCCATCGCGCCGCCCATCGATTTCGTCATCAACTCGATGATGCCAGCGCGGATAGAATTAATATCTTTGCTGACCTCTAAACGAATGCCGTTCGACGACAGCACCGCCTTTTTCCCCGTGCGGTCAAGCATGATGCCCAGATTGCGCAGCGGCTCGACCTCCGTAGTTACGACGGCGGCCGCCACTTCGCGCATATCCCTGTGCATCGCGGTAGCGACGTCAGCGATCGCGCGCAGCGCTTCCTCTGAATTTTGTACGGCGGCCGTCCTGAGCCTTACGAAGGCTCCTATCGCCTCATCGGTATTTATCGGGTTTACCGCCGCCCAGTTTTTCACGCGCTGGAATGTGGCATCGGCTTCCTCTATGCTTGAAGAGACGGCGCGGATAGAAGTTCGATAATCTTCAGCCCGTGCCGCTGCGACAACGAAACTCTTCGCCACCGACTTCAGCGCGATGCCGCCGACGATGCCCGCAAGCAGAGTGCGGACGCCGCCGAGCGTGTTTTTCAGGGCTCTTATCCCTTTTTCTGTTTCGCCGAGGCCTCTCGTTTCAAATTCTGTATAGACCTGGGCTACTCTCAGGCTGTCCCCTGCCATTAGACCACCTCCGCCGCATTACAAAAGCGGCCCCAAAAGGAGCCGCTTCACAAAAATTACTTTCCGTTGCAGTCCGCCAACAGTTCGTCGACGCTGAAATCTTTCACCGTTTCTTTAGAGCCCTCTTGTTCTGACAACGCGCCGGGCTCGTTGAAGGCAAGCGCCGTATAAACGGCCCTGCGGCGCTCGTTCGCGTCGATGCGCCGCGCAAGCATCAAGAAATGTCTGTATTTCATCGCAAGAATCTCTTCGGGCAGATACCCGTAGACGAAACACATCTGCGCCACTATATCGGCTATGTCGGCATCTCCGCCTCCTTCGCCTCCGCCGGCGCGTTTTTTTCGTCGTTGCCTATGAGGTAATTGAAAATCGACGCATAGGCGCGGACGGGGACCTTTGTTATGTCGAAGCCCGGTATCATCATATTTATGGCTTTGCCCATAACTTCAAGCTGCTCAGTCTCGCCCTTCGCTTCGCCGATCATCTTGTCGATGAGCAGGATAGTTTCGAGCGTCGGATCATTGACTATGTACTCCGTGCCGCCAAAGACTATCTTTTTGCTTTCGCCGAGCAGTTCGTCGATATTAAGCATCTCCGATTAACCTCCGATAGTCGCCGTGGGGTCGCCGTAGATGATAGTCTGCCCCTCCGTTGCGGTCTCTTCGCTCGGATATGCTTTGAACTCTATCGGCAGCGTGCGAAGCCCGTTTTTCGTATACGAAATTTCAATATCCGTAGAAAGCGGCGCGGCGCACGGGAAGAAGAAGTCTTTGCTCTTGTCCGAAGCAGCTTTGTCGATGGGGTGCACGCGGAGTTCTCCCTCGTTGTCCCTTACGCTGCTGCCGGCGACACTGCTGATAACTAACTTCTGTTTATTGGGGTCGCCGGCGTCCGTCACAAGAGTGGCTCCAGGGAAGGCCAGCTGCATATTCGCCATGGAAAAATCCGTGAGAGGCGCGCTTATCGTTATAACGCGCTTGGTCACTATTTCGTCCACGGGCTCAATGATCTGATCCACTTCGATTTCCTGCGTCTCGACCGTGACTTTTATTGAGACGCCGTTCGACGTATAGCCGAGGTCGACCTCCGACCCCACGCCGGAGCGCTTGAAAAAAATGCGGCATGCGCCGATTTCATAACTTTTTGTTCTCGCCATCTTTAATTTTCTCCCTTCCACACCGCGCTTATCGCGGCGTTAAACTCGTGAATGTATCGCCCATAATCGTCTTTGTCCAGATAAAACGGCTCCTGTATGGCGCGCGCCAGACCTACCACTTCGCGGTCGCATTCAGGCACCGCCCCGTCTTCTATCGCGCGAAAAGCCTGCCATGCCAGCGCTTCGGAGGCAGGGTAAGTCGCAGCCGCGCAATAGACCTGAAAACGCTGCTCTCCGACGGGCACGCCGTCATAGGGGATCGACTCATACGGAGTGATCAGCACAGCCGCGCCCGTTTCGGGGCAGTCGATGATATAGACGTGCTGCAAGCCAGCGTCTATCAACATCTGTCGCACTGCTTCAACAAGAGTCATAATCCCACCTTCTTTTTCGCGCGGCGCAGATAAACGCCGCTCCGCATACGTTCGCCGATTTTCGGGATAGCGCGTTCAAGCCACTTATTGCGCCCGACCGCGGGTTTGGGAATCTTCTCAAGGTAGAGAACTTCATCATTATCGTCCAGCTTCACAGAGCGCGACAAAGCGTCCTTGCGCTTAGACCTCTTCCATGAGCTATACTTCCAATTGCGCGGAGTCCAAAGCGTTTCATGCAACTTGATGGCATACGGCGTGTTATAGCTCACGACCACGCACGGACGCTTCGCGTTCTTTGCGGCCGGTGCGGGCGACTCCTTGTCCTTCGCGCTCTTGCTTTTGTTCCCCTTGCCCTTCTGGGCCTCGGCGAAAACCGTTGCCGCCTGCGGAGGCGAATCGACGGTCACGACGCCGGAACGCCGCAGCGTGCCGGTATCGAGCGGGACCTCGTTCGTCGCCTGCGTCACCATGTCCTGTCCGGCCAGCCACAACACTTCGAGGGCGACGCGCTCTATCTTCCCTAACGCCGCGTCGCCTTCCCATTTCATCTTGCAGCCCTTAGACATAACAGATGCGCCCCTGCTCGCGCCCTACGACGTCGACGATGCTTGTCACGCTCTGTACTTCGCCGCCGATTTGCCGGTCCGTCTTCGGGTCGGTGAACAATAGCGTATCCCCTTCAGAAACAGGGCTGTCAAGCATCACGCGGTTGTTATATGTTTTGCCTGCGCCCGCTCCCATCAGCCCGCCGACAAATCCGGATTCCATCTCCCAGCGACAACGTATCGTCACCGCTGCGGAGGGCGTCGGCTGCCCGAACGCGTCATAGCCGCTTGCGCCGGTTCCCGGCGCAGAAGGACGCCGCGTCCATTGGCATTTCTGCTTTAAAAATCCGCTTACGAGAGCCATGCCGTTTTCCCCCTCTTACCCCTGCCGTCTACGCCGTTCTTGATAATGCGCCACGCGGCGGGAGCAACGGCGGCGGGACGTCCCTTCAGGTCGAACGAATGGCTCAGACCAGAAAGGCTGTGCGAGGCGACGCCGCTCGCCTGCAAGTTGGCGAACGAGCCGAGCAGCCATAACGCCTGTTCGTATATCGCCGCGTCGGACGCCTCCTGCACCATGTCGGACAGGTAGGGTGAAAGCGCGTCACGCGCGCTGTTTAGGGCTTGTTCTTGGCGGGCCGCCGTTTCTTCGGTGAAGAGTTCTCCGTCGAGTCTTGCTCCAAGGTAGGCGATTGCTCCGTCGACTGTTGCGGACATGGCGCATCATCTCCTTTTACGCACGCGGCGTCTTGCTCCTGCACATCTCCAATAAAAGAAGCGGCGCCCGCTTCAATAAGGAACGCCGCTTCATCGGGGAGGAGGGTTGTTGTAGAGCCAGGCTTCAAGAGCCCAGCCGAGCAGTTGATGCAGGTCTGGGCCCTTATTCTCGTTTTCATTTCGTCCGCCCGCTTATGCCACTGTGGCGATAAAGATACTGCCTATCGACGGAAGCGACGGCAACAATACGGCCGAAACTTTCGTGTTCACGTTAACGGGGTCGCTTTCACGCGTTACGGTGACGGCCGTCGCCGTGTTGATGAGCGACACCTGCGCATCCGTGGAGACTCCGCCCATCAGGTCGGCTTCTTCCGGCGTCGTACCGTAGAAGGTGTTGCCGAGGTCTCCGTCTGGAATAAGCGTAAACTTGTTGTCGGGGTAATACTTATAGACGCTCCCGCCTACTTCCAGCGCATACGTCTTGTCGTAAACCTCTACCGTCACCTTTGTCGCGTCGTATATATACTGCCTCACGTCGTCCGGCTTGACCTTTATGTTCGCATAGCCGACGGGGTTCATCGCCTTGCGGATACTCAGGTTATTGCGGAGATGCTTCCAAACCGTATTGTTACAGACCGCGCGGTTGGGGGCGCTGCCGCCGTCGGCGATTATAACGTCGCGCCAGCGTTCTATGTCCGCTATCGGGTCGGCCGTCTCCGTGGCGCTCCATTTGTTAGCCGCCGCGCTGATCGTCTCCTTGTGCGCGACGGGGAACTGGTAGTCATACTCATAGTCCGCGCCGTCGCGGGTAACGCTTATCTGTCCGTCGGCGAGCAGCTGCATACGCATACGTTCAGCCGCCACGTCTACGCCTTTCACGAGATTGCCTATGTCGTCGAAGATGCGGGCGATGATGGGCTGGGCGTATGCTTCGTTTACGCGAAGCAAATCCTGCCGGTCTTTTTCACCTATCCTCATGGCCTCCTTGAAGAACGCCATTTCCGTATCGATTTTAGCGATGCCGACGCGGTTGCGGAGTTCGGCCTTGACGTCGAAAGACGAAGCCTTGAGCTGCACCGCTACGCCCGTATGCTGCTTGAGCCACGAAAGGTCGAGCCCCGCGTTCTTCCTGTTGGGGAAGAGCGCCGCTCCGAGATAAGGGTCGTCTATCGTCGGGGCTTGCTCTTCGATGTAGCCTACGATGTTGGGCGCCGTGAACATGTCGAATATAGTGTTGGGCATATTTTAGAATCCTCCTTGATTAGTGTTCGATGAAGCTTATCTGCACATCGGGGGCAAACGCCGCCTTCTGCGCCGCCGTAGGGGCTGCGGGCAGCGCGTCCGTCTTCACGAAACCGTGAATAAGCAGCGCGCATGTCTTAGGTCCGTAGGTAACGTCTACGTCCTCCAGCAGCAGCCCGTCGATTACCGCGGGACCGCTGAGCGAGCCTCCCGAATCCGCGGAAACCCTAAGCTTCTGGCTGCGGTCGGCGAATACAGACGCGCTTGCGCCGCCTACCAGCGTTCCCTTGGGCACTATTTTTTTGCCGTTCGCGCCCGCCGTTATCCCCGTGTCGTCCATCACCGCGCTTAGAGATACGTAATGGTCCTTGAACATGAGGATTTCCGCACCGTTGCCGTATTCAGTCTGAATGAATTTCATATTTTATCTCCTTTTCTTCTTCTGCTATAGCTTAAAAAAGCTCTCCGATGCCTTCTTTGCGCCTTCCGACCTGTCGAACATACTCTTGGCGAGGTTGCGCCCGTAGTCTCCGGCGGACGAATCAGGCTTATCCATCGGAGGCGTACCGCCGCCGCCGACAGCTTTCGCCGCTGACTTGACAAGGGGCTTGAGCGTCTCAATATCCGCCTTTATCGCCTCTTCGTCATCGCCATTGACGCGGTCCGCCAGCGCCGCCGGCAGGCCCGCTTCGGCTACAAGCTTCGCCTTAAGCGCGGACAGTTCCAGCGCTTTGACCTTCTCGTCCGCCGCCTTTGCTGCCGCCTGCGCCTTTTCCAAATCCGCCTTCGTCCTGTCCAGCTCGCTCAACTGCCCTGCTTTCAGCGCGTCGAGCTCTTCTTTCGCCTTCTTCAGGTCGTCATAATCCGAGTACTTCTTCCGCTCACGCTCGAGTCTGTCTTTGACTGCTTTATCGACGTCGTCCTGCGTGAAGGTCTTGCCCGCGTCCTTCGGCGTCTTGTTGGAATCCTTCGACGAGTCGGGGGCCCCTCCGCCGTCTCCGTCCGCCATGAAAAAACGCGTTGGTATTGCCTTGTCGAACTTGAACATTTTGTTGCTCCCTTCCCCCGCTTACCGTTGCGGGTAACGTATTTGTTGTATCGCCTGAAACGCTTGTTAAGCCATTATGAGCGCGTCGCCCTCGCCCTCCGCGTCGCTTGCCATGATATAGACCTCGGACACGAAATAATCGTCCACGTCGTGTAGGTCGTTGTAATACGCAACGGTCTTTTTCGTAGCTGCGTCAAACGATTCCCCAACCACGGTCGCAGTTCTGCGAAGCCGCCACGGGTCTTCTTGGTTTTGCTCCTCAGGGCGCGTGACGGTCACACGAAAAACCTTCATTGTTTTTCACCGCCTTTGCCATCGCCGCACGGGCAGTTCTTCAGCTTCACCAGACATTTGGCGATTCTGTCTATTCCTATATCGAACAAACTGTCTTTTATGCCGTCGTCCTCGCCGTAGGTGAAGTGGGAAAAAACGAGATGGAGCAGTTCGTGAACGACAATAGCTTCCACGTCGTGCCGCTCGCTCCTGTCGAGCTGCTTGTAATCTCCCTCTCTTTTTACCCGTATCACCGCCTTTTCGGCGCAAGGCTTGAATTTTACGTCGGATTCAGCCCACGGCGTCATTTCTTCAAGGTCCTTTTCATCCGCCCAGCGGACGGCTATCTCCCAATGGGCAAGCCCCAACCTCGGCGCCCATTCTTCGCATATTTCTTTAAGGCTTTGCACTCGCTCGCCTCCTTTCGGCATGAAAAAAGCCGCCCCTTTAGGGACGGCTTGTAAAAATATGAGTTACTATTTGTCGTTTTCTTTTGTTTCCGGCTCAAAGCCGTTGGCAAAATAGAACTTGTTAACCTCAGTACATCATGGCAAGGCAGTAGCCAGCGGCGTAAGGGTCGCTGCCATTATCAAACCTACGCTTGATAAGGGACGTGGCCTCTTCTGTCGCAAAGTAGGCGTTGACTTCATCATCGCTCAGCTTAGGCCACATAGCCTTAAAAGAATCTATAGTCTCTGCCGTATATTTTTCAAGTGTGGGAAATTCCCTCGTTCCGGGCATCCTTCACACCTCCTATTCTATCGACTTGTCCCTTTCGGCTTTTGCCGCGTCATAATCTTTAGCGGCGGGCACTGCGTTTTCAAAGTCTCCTGGTTCGAGATATTTGCTCTTTTTACCTGTATACTTATAGAAAATAATATTTTCTTTCTTCACGTGTAATTCTGCGTTGCTCTTTTGCCTCCAACTGTTGTCTCCGTCTTTAATGTTATTTGCCCTTTTCCAGTCGTCCGATGCGTAATCGTCACTCCATCTGCACCAGCTTACCGGCTCAAAGCCATTGTTGATATAAAACTCGTGGTTTCCGCTGTAACTGTCCAGCTTCACACCGCCGTTGTCAACCGCCAGTTTCAAAAGGTCGCTGCCACGCACTCTGTCAGACGGGTTTTTGCATACGCTTATTATATCCCCATCCGCAGTAATGGCAACAGTACTGCCGCCCTCTGTAACGTGCAGCGCGGCGCCCGGATAATCGCCTTCGAATTCTTCCTTAGTGTGGGCCGCTACTCGCCATGCAATTTCAGGTTTGAGCGCTTCTACGTTGCCTTTTGCTGTCTTCAGCGACTCCGCGAACTCTGCACTCGTGCTGTTGTTGAACTCTGGCTGCTGGTTGTTGCCCGCGCCGTCGTCTGGGATATACAGCCCGTAGGTGTGCCGGCAGTTCGGGTGAAACAGCCCCGCCGCCTTCGCCTCTTCCATCGTCGGGTATCCCGGGGTTTCGCCGGTGAGCGACAGAACCTTGCCGTTCCACGGCGCGCACTTATCGCAGGTGGGGTAATGGCTCGACACGATGACAAGGTCTTCACCGTGCGCGAGATACTCGTTCGTTTTAGCCTGATGGAATATCTGCATCGAGGACGTACGGCAGAGCATGTCGGTGTAACTCGCCATATTCCACGAGCGCCCGCGCTTGTCGATAAACGCCGTGATACCGGCGTCTTCCGATACCTTCTGCATGTTCCGGCGCACGTTGCCGATTGCGTCGTACCCGCCGATTGCGCCCGTGAGCGCAGTATTCATCTTCAACGCCTGATAAATATCGGACGTTGTCCTGTTCGCCTGCTGCACTACGTCCGCCATGCGGTTATAGACCTGTTCGGAATAGACTTTCATTGTCCTTGTGTTGATGCCGCCCATTTCAAGCACTATGTCGGTCATACCGGCGCCCTTGAGCTCTTTGCGTGCTACGGCGAGCCCTCCGTTGAAGGTGTTGTTCACTATTTCGTTTACCGGTTTTTTCGTCTTGGCAAGCAGCTGTTTTAAAATCTTCTTTATCGCTTTATGCTGCTGCTCGAGCGCGCGGATAGTGAGCTTGTTTTTGTCGCCGTCAGTGGCGGCCATAGTCCGCGTTATACGCGCGGCAATATCCCGTTCCGCCTTTTCGTACAACGCTACAAGACGCGCGGCCGCTTTGTCAGCGTCTGAAAGCCCTTTCCTTTTCTTTGCGCACATGGCTATTCATCGCCGTTATCATCGCCGCCGTCGTCAAGGGGCGCGTCGGGCGAGTCGAGCATCTCCGCCTTAGACTCCGCCTCTATCTGCCTCATTTCTTCGTCGGTCTGTTCATCGTCAAGCCCAAACGCGCGTTTCATCGCACTGCGCTTAGACGATATACCGGCCGATACAGCAGTAGACGCCATGTTGACCTGCTCCGCTTCGTCGTCGGGCAGCCCGTCCTTCCAGCCTATAACAGGGACGATAGAATTTTCGTCTTTGCCGTCAAGTATGGCTGCGATCGTAAGCACCTCGCGCAGCGCGGGGTCGAAATTCATACGCACGCGGTTGACTTTGGCGAGCGGCGCCATGAAAAGGCGCTTGAGAGCCGAACCCGATTCCGCAAGCCCGCTTTCGATTTTGCCAAAAACCGCCGGCGACGTCTCCGATAACATATAGAACTGTTCCATAAGCCCCTTTATTTGTGTGAACGAATGTTCAAGCTGGGCGTTCCAGACGATATATCCAGGGGGCGACTCTTCATCGTCGACCGGCCAATAGTCGCCGACGTCCGCCTTAAGCTTGCCCGTCATTTCGTCCTTCACCAACACGCTCGACGGGCCGTACATCTTGGGGTCTCCGTGTTTGTCGAGCACTTTCGCGACCTGCGCGAAGCGGACTTCAAGCTCCTGCATAACGCTCGTCAAATCGTCGTAGTCGTCCATGCCGTATACTGTATCGGACGTTTCGAGCCCCGGGCAGTGTACGATGAGCATGCGCCCCGCCGTGTTCTCCTCCATCGACTCGGCTATGGGCGCGCCGAGCGTGCCGCCGTGCGGGGGCAGCTTATATTCGCGGTACCCTATCGCTTCCGGCGTATGAACTTCAACATGCAGAGTGCCGTCTGTATTAAGCGGATTTTCATAGTCCTTCAGGCTCGGCCATGCTATAACATGGTGCGTTATTTCTTTCGCGTCTGTCGGAGAAACTATGGGGAACCAGAATTCAGGCGGGATAACGGATATTTTTACGTTGCCTTTATCGTCCCGGCGCACCTTGAACACAGAATCCCCGTAGCGCGACGTATCTATTGCGGCTATATATGCCGACTTCCATAAATTTATCTTGTCGGCAAGCCCTTCGAAATAGACGGAGCCGTTTTCTTTATCCTTGGAATCCGACAGCGACGGGCGCTCGCCTATCAGCAAGTCGGCCCAAAGTGTGCTTAGGCGTTTCGGCCAGTTAAGGACTATCTCGACCGAAAGCTGCCACTCGACGCGGAAAAGCCTCTGCCATATCTCTTTGAACACTTCGTGATGCTCGCCCTGGAACAGGAGCCGGTTATCTCGATAGCGCTGCAATCTTTTGCGTTCGCTCTTCGGCGGCCACAGACGCCCATTCCCTAAAAAATCTAAATTTGTTAGCATTTCTCAACGCCTCCTGCCTACCAACCGGCCGGCTTTTCTATACTTCCATAATGCTGATTTCTCTTTCTGATATAGCCGTCGAGGCTATAGCGGATTGCATCGACGCAATTATGGACAAGTATTCCGTTTGCAAAAAATTCGTGGCAATCCGCCACTGTAAGGTCATAAACCTTACTTGCACAGCCGCCACTTGTAATAGTTTGCACACGACCTACTGCAAAATCGGACATTGCTATATTTGTTTGTTGTAAATTCCTTTCCGCAAAACTCACAATTTTTGACAATATCGTCAATGTGATTATTCCGCCTCCATTGGCTTTTGCAGTTGTTACTGCAAAATCGGCTTTCGATATATTCGCTCTTGACCTCTGACATATAAGCACCTCGTCTTCGGGGCATAAGTCCGCTATTGCGCAGAACCCGCGTTTTGTCCATACCTTATGCTCTTTTGTTCCTACTATAAAATTGCCTTTATCCGTTGTTATTTTGTAAACTCGGCAATTATGGCCTGATGCGCCCGCCCAAAGCACGGGCTTATAGCCCCGACGTGTTAATACCTTATCGTTGGTAGTAATTTCTTCGATAGGCTTTTCGCCCTGTTCAGTCATGATAAGCGTTCCGGCAACAAGGCAATGATTATTCTTGTCTAACACGATAGGCAGGACATCGCCGGTTTGGCTGTCCACCTTGTACGAATAGTGGTTGAATTCATCGATCGTATGCTTACAGCGCGGGTGAATGACTACCTTTTCAAATCCCTTGATGTGGGCGATGCCGTCTTCGACGCAACCCTGCCATTTTTTTGCCCCAGAGATGTTGAATCCCTGCTTTTTCATATAACTTATAGTTTCCGGTCGCGCCGCGTCCGCTTTGATAGGCCAGCTTCGCGCCGTATCTATGCTGTCGAAAAGCTGCGCCGTTTCATCAAGTTCTACGCCGATACCGTATGCTTCTCTGTCGATGTAAAGCTTTTTACCGTCTACAAAACACCGCACCAACGTAGTAGGGTCTTGAGCGAAGCCCCAGTCGGCCCCATGGAAAAAACGGACGTTTCGCGGCGTGTCGAAAGGCTCGACGACATATTTACCGCGGAAAATGATGGCATCCGAGATTCGACGCACCTCGCCCTCCCAGATATGGAGATAGGCTTCATAATCGACTCTCTTGAGATATTCCATCTCCTGCCGCAACACGTCTGGAAACCACGGATTTTCTGACCAATTGACCTTATGGACCGCTGCGTTTGGCGGCGTATGTACGATAAAACGCTGATATGTCGGGTCGTCTTCGTCCAGTGGGTTAAAGGATAGCCATATCTCCGAGTCTTTTTCGCGCACCGTAGGAATCAACACGCTCCATGACTCTTCGGATACGGATTGAGCCTCCTCGACCCAGCACACATTTACACCTTCGGTCGATTTCACTTCCTGCACATTAAATCGCAGCCCCTTGAAAATGAACTCCGTTCCATTTATGCCCGAAATCGCATTTTTTGTTATCTTGTATCTGCTTTCCAATTTCAGCGCATATATTTGTTCAACGAGCAGCTTGTGCACGGAATCGGCAATGGAGTGCTGTATCTCACGGGCGCAAAGTACGCGGATTTTTCTATTTGCCCCCATGGCGACGAGGGCGCGCGCTATGGCCCAACTTTTCCCACCGCCGCGGCCTCCCCAGTAAACCTTATATCGGAAAGGGCGGAACAGGTCTTCATACACGGGGTGAAATTTGATTGTTACTCGGGGGCTCTTAGGCATCTCCTTAGTCGCCCTTATCGGTAAACGCTATGTTCAGCTCCACGGGCGACAACGAACTGCCGTCTGCGCCGGTGATTTCCTGACGTTCAATATAACCGCGTTTCTTGCCTTTGCATTTCAGGAGGAAGCAAATCGCTCCAAGGTCGTCCGCCAACACCAATTTGATTAAATGCTTTTCCGCGAGATCAAGGACAGACTCGTCAATGTCCTCTTTGTGTTTTTTCAGTGTCTCGCTCATCTGTATTCTTTTGCTGATCGCCTGTCTCGATATAGTCACCTTGTCTTTTTCGTTGTCAAACGGCTTGCCCAGAAGTTCATATTGCGCTTTCTTCTGTGCTGTCTTCAGCTCGCCCAACCATACGGCGGTCAAAGACTCAAAACCAGAATTCACGGTCAACCCCTGTTTTATCTCCTCAGTCGAAACTTTTTGACATTTATAATGTTCTTTTTGTTTTCTTTTTTTCGTTGCAACCTTCTCAGCGCTGGACATTCCGCCACCTCCCAATCTATGTGCCTATCTCATAATCAGCAATCATGTATTCAATAGCCCTGCTGACAGCAAAATCGCCCGTTAATCTCTCGTGCGCGATAAACTCTTGTACCTTTCTGAATACAACGTCCTTTTGCTCTCTCGAAATAAACGGGATTATCGTTTTCGTCAGCGCGCCCGACAGGTGCGCCGCGATTATAAGAAACAGCAGAATCAATTCTTCTTCGTCTTCCGGCAGCGCCGCATTCAATTCCGTCAGCACTTTTTGCAGCTTTACGGCGTTGTCTGCCTTGCCTTTGATTTTCTTCACCATCTGCTTGATAGCGTCTATCGCCGACTTCGGGCCGGTTATCAGCAATGAGTCCTGCTCTTCAACCGACAACGTATCGACATAAGCCGCTTCGTTTGTCGCAGCTTCGCCGGATAACAGGTCTTCAAGGTTGGGGATATTCGCCAGACTCGCCAGCATATCAATATCCTCGCCTGCCGCAACTAATTCGCGCAGTTGAGCCTCGACCATGTCTTCGTTGTATGCTTTGACGTTGCGGTCATACGTGATGACGAACTCTTTGATCTCTTCCCATGTTTTTATGTGCGATAAAACCTGCACGGGGACCTTGCCGTGCCCGCGCTTGGTCATTTCTTCGTAGCGGGTGTTGCCGTCAAGGATAATAAATTCACCCTCCAAATCAGGGTGGGGCGCGACAAGAATCGGTGAGCACATGCCGAACTTGTCAAGGTTTGTATTTAACCCCTTCTTGCGGTCTGCCGAGAGCGGCTTCTTCGGGTTGTCAGGGTTTATATGCACTTCCGAAATCGGAAGGATGCGGACGTCGGGTATTGTCTCCGCATGAGCTATAAGCTTTTTCTTGATTGTCGCCTTGGCCATCAAACTACCTCGCTATCCCCACAATAAATAAAACAAAGGCAGTCTATGAGAGCCCCGCCTTTGTTTTTCCTTTCGATTAATCGAAGTAACCGCCTACTCCCAGCGCTCGATTAACCTGCCTACGCCTATACGTTGCAGCGCCGCCGCCTCCGCCTCCGGGCATCGCGTTCGCCTCCTTTCAGCAACAGGGCCGGCAATTCAGCCGGCCCTGTCAAAGATGTACATAATCGCTTCGTTTTCTCATGTATGTACTCAAATCGTGCTCCCGTTCCCCGTGATGCCGAGTGGACGGGTCGTATACATAGATACGATCTCCTGAACTGTTCGTCGGATAAGTGTTCGTATCGAAATCCGTCAAAATCTGCCCCATTGCTGCATACCACAGGAAATTGGGACAATCTTCGGGGTGATTGAAGAAATACCGCAGTATCTCATATAGCGGCGCTTCATCACCCAGCCGCGCGCGGAACTCTCTATGGTCCGCAACCTGTTTCGCGTTGAACGGCACCCAGAACGGGGCCGTCTTTAATATTGGATTTTCAAGCCCAATTTCTTTAAAAAACTCTTCGACCGGGCGCCACGAAAACGCCACGGGGCGCGCGCCCTTCGTGACCTCGAAATCTGGCCCGTACACAGGCGCTCCGTTCAGACTGGACTCGTGTATCCGGCGGACAAAATCGAAATTTACCGTGAACAATTTCGCCGCCTCGCCAAACCATGCGGGGTCTGCGCATTCGGGGAACATCGCTCTGTCGCCGAAATACGAATCCCAATACGGCGACGGGAAAAAGTCCAGCCCGTTATATTCCGTTGCGGCGTACCACGCTTTGAGCCGTTTGACGTGGAACATCGGAAAGACGTTCGCCTTTTGGACGTATCCTCTGTATGCAGACGCAATCTCTTCCGCCTGTCTGCCGGAAAAGTGCAACTGCTCCAACCAGACGCCGCGCGCGCCGGCCGCCTTGACCGCCACGCAGTATGCATCCGCGTCTCCGGCCCAATCCTCGAGATACGGGTTGCAGGCGACGACTACGGGAATACCCCTATCCGACAGTTTGCGAACGAGCTCGAGGCGCGCCGTCGAAACGGGCGCGCCGGGCTCTATTTTGCGCGAGACATCGTCGTCCAGCGTAGTCAACGTGATGTAGACCGCGTCTTTTCCCGGGACGATAAGGTCGGCGTAGCGGTCGAATTCTTCCACGAGCACATTCCCCTTCGTCTGAATCCAAAGGGGAAGTCCGCGCTTCTTCGCGTACTTCAAAAACGCCTCCGTGCAGCGATATATTTTCTCTTCGCGCATGAACGGGTCCGTTGTGTTCGAAAAACAAACCGGATACTTATTGCGCAAGAAATACCCGACTGGGTTTTTCGCGTCGGACATCGCATTCTCCATTCCCGCGATAACCTTTTCGATTGGATTTTTCTCGTGCGGCTTACGCCCCGCCGCGGCCCTATTGAGGTTGGAGAAGCAATAAAAGCATTGATTGCTGCACACTCCATAGATACTGACCTCTACGGGGAACGGCGTTTGCGGCCATATGCCGTAGAGCTTCACGGGGTTGTCGTTGAAATCGAACGAAAACAATGCACAAATCACCTCCCATTTTTCAAATTTTTGTTTGGGGTTTTGGTTTTTGGGAAAATTGCGTAGCATAGTTATACCTCGAACACAAATGTTACGCAAGGGGCCAAAAAAAGGGCGAAAAAAAGGGCAAAAAAAAGTATAAAAATGTGCGCCTTTTTCTGCACCTTTTTGCGCACCTTTTTGTGCGCAAAAAACGCACCCCTCCATCGGTCTCATCAGTGCCGGCCCCACCGGCAGACGCCCCGAGGGGCGTTTCGACCTATCCCCCCCTGCTCAGCGATTTGCGTAGTAATCCTTACGTGATGTGGTATAAACGCCCCAATCCAACCGATATAACGGGATGTCTCCCGCGACTAAACGGGCGTCGGCCCGGTATGTGCCCCCGCACAGACAGTCGGACATGCCACATAATTTTTTGTCCGCCCGCGCAATGGCGGCGTCTGAGACGTAGACGCGGAGCCCGTCATCGTCTATTTCGCCGATAACCACGGCGGACATCGCCAAGTGGAACGTGCTGTTAAATTCTACCTTTACGTTTTTCTTTTTTTTCGCCGATCCTATCATCTCGTTTCCTCCTCTTTTTGTTAGGGCGTTTGCCCCTCTCATCTTGCCTATATTATATGTATCATCTATTGTTTTGTCAATAGATAATATAGGCCTATAGACCTATTTATCATCTGTTGTTTCCCCATGGCATATCATATATAATATTAACGACGCACACGGGAGGAGAAAAAATGCCGATCGAAATCAACGGGAAAAAATTCTTATACGCTAAAGACGTTGCTGCGATGAACGGGGTTGACCCGAATAACGTAACACTACGGTGTAGGAGCGGGGACGTCCCAGGAGTTATACGGGCCGGCAATACATGGCTTATACCGGAAGACGTCGCCCAAAAGCTTATTTTCTACCCAGAAAAAGCGGCTATAAAGCACAGGCTTGTTACAAGCGCGGAATGGGGCGCCATGGCCGCGCAAATCGACGCCGACGCCGCATATTCTGCGCGCTACATAGCCAAAGTCTTCAACGTGACGCAGCACAGCGTCGCCAAGCACATCAAAGAAGGCGGGCTCCCAGCTCAAAAGAGCGACGACGGCTACCATTGGCAGGTCAAAGGGGCTGACGCCATAACGTTTTTCAAGAAGCAATTTAACATTGCTGCCGATTGACGGCGCTATTTTTTGCTGCCGTTGCCGAGCCTTTTGTAATAAATATCGCGCGCTATCTGATGAAGCGCAGAAGTTTTTTTCTCCTGCATGTTGCGGGAGCTAATGTGATATTGGAATGAGACGGAGCCCACGCTCGGGAATCGGTTGCCGCCGACAGACGACAAGTCCCGCAGCAAATCGTAGCGGTTGACGCGCCCGGACGACTTAGCACAGGCTTCATTTTCCAGTTTCGCAAAAAAATTGAAGCTTTGCCGGAAGACCTCGATCCCCCCAAAATATTCTATCAGCCCCTCGACGGTCTCCGCTTTCTCCAACATGGTCTGCGCGTAAGGGGTTCTCTCGCCGCCGTCCACGCGCCCCGCGTCCTCATTCCCGCGCGTGGCATATGTAATCATCAGCGCTAAATCCTCACGGCAAGGAAGCGGCTCCTCCCCCATAAAACAAGCAAGGCCCAGGGCATAATACCCCATAAACAGATCAAACATCGCTATGACCTCTCTCATTTTCCGCGGCATCACCATCTGTTTTTTCTTGTTGGACAAAAGCTCGCCCTCCCGCCATTATTTCAAATAATTCCTGATCGCCTCGAACGCCTCATCGCAGCCCCTACATACGCAGGCGCGGTAGCCGGCCGCGTTCAGCGCCGCTATGTATTCTTTCTGTTCCCTCGAAACGACCCCGCCGCGCCTGCGCTTCATCTCTATGAACAGCCCGTGCCAGCCTCCGCGCGGCAGTGCCAGAAACATGTCCGGCACGCCGCGGCGGACGCCCTCTTTTTTCAGCTTCACGGCCACTAATACGTTCCTGTCTCCGCCGTTGGGTATGGCGAAGAGCATGGCCGCCTCGCGCGGGTAGGCCGCTTCCACCATGGCCACGAGCTGCACCTGTTCGAGATGCTCGGAGGGGCAGCCGTCAGACGACGGCATGCTCCTCGGCATCAGTCTTCCCACACATCTTCATGATTTTGCGGCGGGCTTCTTCTTTCGTCTCCAATAACACCGCGTGAAAATCGGCTGCCGCTTCGTAAAACACAACACGACACGCATCGCAGAGGTATAGGCGCGTTGTCCGGCTTTTACCCTCTGCGCCTTTAACGCCTTCAGTATAGGTTGTTACTACCGAGTCTCCTCCGCGGTTGACGCCGTGTACTATACACCCGCACTTATCGCAGAATTTAATTATTGCCATCGTTATGCTCCTTTAACAGCTTTATCCCCAAGACCACATACCCGGGCTCGATGCCGTGTTGCCCGCCGGTAAGTATGTAGGTGATTTCTGCGAACATCTTGTCTGATTCGTATTCTTCTTTTGTACGCGTTTCATAATCCCCGATAGTCTGAATATACCTGCCCTCATAATAGGAGGAGTGCCCGCCGTTGTCATCAGAACAGTCGTATTTGTGGAGGCATAGACGGTCGCCTTTCTGAAGCCCCCTGTCGTCTCTGCGTACCTCAAATGACTTCTCGCCGCTCTTGACCGCGTCCCAATAGTATTTATCAAGCTTCAGGTGATGTGTCTGCATCGTTATCCCTCCCTAAAATTCTCGTCCCGTTCGCTTCACATCTCCGCTTGTACTCGTCGAACGGATATAGGTCGTCCCAGCCGTGGCGCAGATAGTATGCGTACAGCTCAGACTCGGTGCACTCGACGATTTTGCCTTTTTGTGCTTTCATTCGGCGGCCGCCTCCTGTCCTTCGATGTCTTCCACGAGGAACTTCAGCTCGCGCAGCGGCTCGGCGAGAGCATCAGACAATATGTCGCGAAGGCTTTCTATCGGCTCGCCGCCTTCACACTGGATCAACTCGTTTTCTTCGTCTGCCTTTTCTCGCGGCGTTTCTTCCAGACTTTCCAGCAGCTTTTTCAGCTCGTCGAGCTGCTTTTCGGTCACGGTGTAATGTTTCATTTTTCTTCGTCTCCCTTCATAAACACAACCCAGTGTTTGCGACTTCTTCGTTCGCCGAAAAGCGCCTTATGTCCGGCAAGCGGCAATATCTCTTTCAGCGGGACCTGCGCTTCGCTCCACTTGAAGACGAGGACGCCGTCCGGTCGAAGTACACGGAAACATTCAGCGAAGCCCTTGCGCAAATCTTCGCGCCAGTCGTTCCCGAGCACTCCGTATTTCAGCGCCAGCCATGACTTGGCGCCGGCTTTGACAAGGTGCGGCGGATCGAATACCACTAAGCTGAACGTCCCGTCTGGGAACGGCATCCGCCGGAAGTCGCCTACGACGTCGGGTTCGATTATCAGCGTGCGCCCGTCGCAGAGCGTCGTTTCGAGCCGGCGCTCGTCCATGTAGACGACGTCGGGGTTTTCGCGGTCGAACCAGAACATTTTCGCTCCGCAACAAGCGTCGAGGATTTTAGGCATTTACGCTGCTCCTTTCTAACCCGTCCATTTCCGCTATCGCCCGAAATATCGGGTACGCCTGCTGCGGGACTACTGCGTTGCCTAAGGCTTTCAGGCGTTCGACCCGGCGTTTGCTGCCTTTCACCGTGCGCGGGAATTCGTAGGGGTATTGGCCGGCTTGGGCGCGAGGCGCGCCATATGGCTCCATTCCCGCGCAATATACCTGCGTTTCGAGGTGCGTGCTTTTCTCGATCGGGCGCCCCGACGTCTTCGCCGTCATGCCGCAGGGAGCCGCGTTCGGGGTGCCCCACATTCCCATGCCCATCGGCGCGGGCCAGCCCCGCCTCGGACGCGGCTCGTCGACGTCGAGGTCCGTCCAGCCTTCGGGAAAACCCATGAGCTGCTCTACCCAGGCGGGGTTGAGGACCCCGCCCGAGGCTTCTTCCCGCTTTATCTGCGTCGCGAGCCCGTCTCCGCTGTGGGGGCCCGCTCCGGCTCGGTTGTTGTTTCCACAGGACGTCGGCGTGGCCCACATTGCGCCGAGACCGCGTCCCGCAAACTGTTCGACAGTGGGTTCTTTCGGCGCTTCTCCATAGATTCCAGGCTCGCAGCCCCGTTGTTGTCGCTCTTCACAGGCGTCGGCCATACTTTCCCGTATCCCGACGAAGAATACGCGCATCCTCCTGTGCGGCGCTCCGACAGCCGCAGCTTCATAACACCATATCCCGACGGAGTAGCCGCGGCGCTCCAAGTCCGCACAAACGTCTCCGGCGACGTCGTCCGTGAATATTCCAGGTACGTTTTCAGCAACGACCCAAAGAGGCTCAAGCTCTCCGACCAGGCGCGAAAATTCCGGCCATAAATATCGCTCGTCGTCCCGTCCTCGCTGCCGTCCAGCCACGGAGAACGGCTGGCACGGGAACCCCCCGTGAATAACGTCGATTGTATCGGCAATGTCTTCACCTCTCAGCGTAAATACGTCGTCATGGATCGGTATGTCCGGCCAGCGCTCGGCGAGCACCCGCCGGCAGAACGGGTCTTTTTCGCAGAAGGCGGCCGTTTCTATCCCCGCCGCTTCGGCCGCCAAATCGAGCCCGCCGATTCCAGAGAAGAGCGACAGCGCTTTCATTTCGTCTCCCTTTTGAGCTTGGCGAGGAAGTCCTCGCAGCCCCTCTGAAATATATTGATCAGCGGCGCGTCAACTTCTTCGCCGTTGCATTTTATAGAGGCTGTCAGCTTATAATCTTTACAGAGCACGACGAAGCTTTTTATGAGGTCCTCCGCCTCCGGCATGAGGTTGGCGCAGGCGACCGCGTATCTGATGGCTTCATACCGAGCGGGGTATCCATTGCTGCTCCATATCGGATACGTGCCGTTTTCGACAGACCGCCGAGCCGCTTCTGTCTCCATCTTATAAGCGCATGGGGCCACCCATGTCCCGTATTCGTTATGCCCGACAGTCCACGGCAGCGGGAATTGCCTCTCAAAATCGCGGGTCATCTGTCATCCGCCTCCTGATGCCAACAAATCCAGCAATGGATAGATTTAGGGCAGGTATGATTCATCTGCATAGGCCCGCCGATAATAAAATCGCCTGGGCAAAAGTTGGCGGCTACGGCAAGCTGAAATTTTTCTTTCAATTGGTCCGCCAGCTCCTCCGTCAGCAGTTCCTTGTCAAGCTTGATTCTCTGCATTACTTTTTCAAGATATGTCATTTTTCTCATCCTTTTCTTTTTCAACGTAAGATTTGAGGGCTTTCAGCTTCATTTTGCCCTCTATCATTTCGCAGCAAAGACAGAAGAAAAGCACGCAAAAGTAGCAGAAACAAATGACTAACGGGGCTAAGAAAATAATGTTTCTCGGGCTCATTTTTATTCACCCTCGCCAAGCGGTATTTGCTCTACCTCGCAGCAGATAAACATCTTGGATTGGTAATTTATCTTCTTTCGCCATTCCACCACCGTGGCGTCCAGCATTTCCTGCAACAAAGAGAGCTCCGTATCCGTGATGCTTGACAAAAAAGATTCTCCGAGTTCTATACAGTAGCCGTATCTGTCATTAAGTTCACAGGCGGCATTGTTGAGTATTTCGTGGGCGTCGATGTTTATTTCGGGCGCTACAGCTTTCATACGAGCTACAAACAAATCGGTCCAGCCATGCTCTTTAGCCGCCTCCCTGCCCGCGGCTATTGCTTCTTCACGCGTGTCATACTCTTCATCGCATTTGTTCCAAACGCCGCTTTCGTCGTCGTTGTATATCCATTTCCCGTCCATCGTTTCATTTCCTCCCCAATTGTTAGATTGCTAATACGTCCCCCACAAATACAAAAACAGTCTGAAGAACGGATAAATAAGGAAAACAGCAAACAGTATGATTTCACACAGCGCAACGTGCGCTTTCCACGCGTCGTCGGTGTTCGATGCTAATGAAATCGACAGCAACAGCGTGTACATAAGCACGGAGCCTATGACACAAAAGCATTTATCTACCGCCGCCATCATGCTCATCGTCATTGTTTTCCTTCCTCCGGCAAATCCAACGGACGCCAGCATATATCCGCGTAGCAGGGCTCCCCGTCTGGGTCGAGCATATCTTCCATGCACGCGATGCGCATCTTTATTTCGTCGTAATCCTGATAGCGGATAATCACCTTCGCGCCCGTCGGCGCCGGCTCTTCGCTCTGCTTGCGCCAGCGGAGTTTGTCTTTCAGCTCCGAAAGCTCCATCGATGCATCGTCGAGCTCTACCCCCTGCCGTTTCAGGAGTGCGTCCTGCTCTTTTATCGTTTCTTTCAGCTCTGCAATATCCGCCGCCGAGTAGTCGAGCGTCTCTTCCAGTTCGGTGACTTCGTTCGTGCGGCGCACCACCGCGCGGGCTAAGAATTTCTCACGGTCCGTCCCCTCGCCCGTCTGCAATATTTTTGCTGCGAAATCAAACGCATCGCCCTTGCTCATTTCGCTTCTCCTTTCAGCATTTCTGCGTTTTCGAACATGTTCCCGATGACTTTCAGCCCGTCCCTCGGCAGCAGGCTCAGCATCGGGCTTATGGAGCCGCGCCGATGCAGAGGGTCTTCTATCTCCCACGCGCCGGAGACGGTGTTGAATATTACGCGCGCTATGTTTTTCACCGGCACGAAGTCACCGAATTCGTCAGTCACCCAGTCTGGGAAGCTGATTATGTCGCCTTCGAATATTTCATTGCCCTGCGCGTCGTTAAATCCTGTGTATTGTCCGACGCTGTCGGGGTCTACAACCGTTGCCGTCTTAAAACGTAACGGAAGTTGCTCTTCTGTGTTGGTTATAGCCGTTTTTCCGTCTGTCGTATAAGCGAACTCGCCAAACCGCCAGCTTTCTGTGTCATGCCCCCTGAACAGTATTTCCCGCATCTTCCTACCCCTTTCAGTCCATTCCGTATAAACCTGAACTCTTTGTAAGGTGATCAATGGCTCAGGCATGGGCTCGCTCCGTTCTCTCCGCTTCCGGCAGGCTGTACGCCGCGGCGAACTGGTCAAGCGCGTACTGCGCGTTTTCTTCCGACTGGTAGCCGAGCGTTATTGCGGGCTCTTTGTGCGACATGTACATGCGCTCAAAGCCTTTCTTGTCCACAAAATAAACGCCCCACGCCGTGCTGTTGACCGTCTCGTATTCGCGGACGAAGAGCGTGCGTCCCTTGTAGACGTATCTTTTGCCCGTGCCTGTGCGTGTGTTTATCCTTCCCATCTTTCTCCTCCTTTGCTGGCGGTTAGAACGGTATTTCCGGGTCGCCCGCGCCAGACTCTATGTCGGAGAAATCAAGCGGGAAGTCGTCGTCGAAGTAGCTGCCGCCGGCCGCATCTGCTGCATCGCTTTTTACGTTCCCGCCGTCGCCCTGCGGCGCGCTGGAATATCCGCCACCGCCGCCCGCGCTTACGCCCTGCTGCCCGCCGCTGAGCAGGACGATGCTGTCGGCCACGACTTCGAACACCCACTTGTGCTGTCCAGTCTTGGCGTCGTCGTAGTCGCGCGTTGCGATATGCCCCTCGACAAGTATCTGACTGCCCTTCTTCGTGTATTTTTCAAGTATTTCCGCCGTACCGCTCCACGCGGTCACGGTGATGAAATCCGTGTGGCTCTGCATTTCGCCCGTGACTTTGTTCTTCCACTGCTTGCCGCAGCAGAGTGTTATGCGCGCCGTTTTCTGTTTGTTCGGCGTGAAGCGGACGTCTGGGTCGCGCGCCAATCGGCCGAGTAATATGGCTTTGTTGAAATCTCTTGACATCACTGTCTCCTCCCCTGTTTTTTGTTTAGTCCCATGCTCTCCATGTAGCTCACGCAGGCGTCGCAGGTATGGGCGCGAGTGTAAAAAGTCCTGAAGCCGTCGCGCGTGCCCTCCTCGCGTATCGTAAGCACCGAGCGGGAATGCCGGCATTTGCTTATGTCCGTGCAGTAGCAACAGTCGCGCTCCCATTCCTGTATCACGGCTATATCACGCGCGACCTGGTCGCTTATTTCTTCGTCGCGGACGTTCTGAAAACGCCTGTTCAGCCAGTCGAGCGCTTCGCCCCGCAGTCGCGCGAGCCTCGCCGCCGCGTCTTTGTAGTCCTGCGCCGTGAGCTCGAACATTACAGCCGCTTGGCTCCTGCAAGCGCCGCTATGTTGTCCGCGAGACGCCTTCTCTGCTGAGTCCGGTCGCCGCCTGACGAAAGCGCCGGTACTTTATCGCGCGTCACGAGCTCGCCGCTGCCTATCATGCGCACCTTCTTGGCGGTCGGGCGTTCCGAGCCTTCGTCCTCCCATATGCCGACGAGATAGGGCGGTACCGACTCCCAGCCGCGAGCCGCTTTTTCGCCGAGCACGTAGAACTGCTTGAACTCTTTGGCGAGGAAGGCGACGTCGCGCTTGCTGCCGTCGTCGTATTTGTCGCTCAGGGTTATCCAACCGCCGAGCTTCTCGATCGCGAAATGATACGCCGGCAACGGAAAACGCACGCTTTCATACGCGCCGTTGTACGAGCTCAGCGCTTTTTCCACGAGCGCCCAAGCGAGCGCCGCGCGGTCTTCGGGTTTTCCCTCGATCTGCTCGACGATATGTGACGGGGTCGGCCAAAAACGCCCCTCGGGGCCTTGAAAATGTGCCCTGTATGCGCCCTGTACCTGCTCAAGCGAGTACTTTTTCAGCGCGTCGAAGATAAACATTATCGCGTTCTTCGTCGGCGCCGTGCGTCCCACTGCGTCAGCGGCAGCCGTCACCAGCTGCGCAAATGCCTCAAAATCGCCGTTCGTCATGTCCATTCCTCCTCAGCCGATATTTCTATCGCGTCCAATTTCGCTTTTTCTTCCGCGTGCAGCCCGAACGGGTCGGGATAGTCTCTCAGTGCCTCTTCGTAGCTCATCTGCGTTATGTCGCGCCGCTTCCTGTCGCCGTTGGAATAACGCCCCTCCAACACGCGCGGCATGAATTTAGGCGACAACAGCCACTCGAAGTCTGCTACGAAGGGGCGGCGGTCCCCACTCGGCGGACATCGCCCCATGAGAAAATCCGACGCCCGCACGAGCAGGAAGTAGCCCTGCCACCAGTCCAGATTTTGGCGCGCAGGGTCTTCCCTCCATCGGGCGCGGAGGGAGGCTTGCCGCCTGTCGTTCCAGACTCGCGGCTGCGGAAGCTCAGGGAGCGTCTGCGCATAAAGGGCGAGTATTTCCTCCTGGGGGCAAGGGGGAGCTTTCTGCGGAGGCGCGGCGGGCAGAATACCCTCCTGTGCCTGCGCTTCAGCTTCGCCGGCATCGCCATGAACAGGCGGAGAAGACGGAGGGACGGGCGCAGGAGAGGCAGAGCCGACAGGCTCGCAATGGCGATGTTCGCCATTATCTTTTTCTCTCCTTTCTCCTTTCTCCGTTTCAAGTTCTCCTTTCTCCGTTTCAAGTTCTCCTTTCTCCAGGGCGCCTTGGTATGTCTTAGGGCATACCAAGGTATGCCCTTGGTCAGAAGTGTTCGGTTTTTGGTTGGTATCACTCGGTTCTTGTCCTGCCGTTGGCACGTCTTTTTCTTGAGCCTGCGCCGGAATAGGCGTGTATCCTTCCGGAACAGGGGGGATAATGCTCGCCGATTCATTCCTGTGTGGCTTTTGGTGCGTTAGAAATGTCGGAATTGCGATATATTTAGCTCCGCCGACCTCGTATCTGACGATAAGCCCACGTGTCGCGAGTTCTTTTAGCAGTTCGTCTGTATCGAATTGATCATAAGGGAATACCTGCGCGCCGATACGACGCGGCTTGTCTTCCAACCGTCCCTCTCTGTCGGCCAAACACCAGAGCCCGGTGAATAGGAGACGTGCCGCTAAAGAGCATTCGGCGAGTTGTTCGTTAATGTAAAATCCCGGCTTTATATATCTTGAACGCATTTTCGTCTCCTATTCCCGTTTTCCTGTTATGCGACCTTTTTGCTGATTGCGTCTTTGGCTGTTTTCATACAACGCGCGATTTCGACGTCCGTCAGCGATTCCATGCCTGTTATATCGTCGCGGGCAACAGTGCGCTTGATCCAATCCGCCGCCTCCGCCGCTTTTAGCCCGAGCCCCGCTTCGTCTATGAGCATCGCGGTCAGTGCTTTGATTGCACGAGCGCGGCGCTCTACATTCACACGCGTATCAGCCCCAATCGGCTGCTGCGGAGACGTCTCTTGCACATTTGCCGTTTCCAGGCTCTTCGTCTTGGGAGCCGTGTCAGGGGAAACATTCAACTTGCCCGCATTCGCCGTTTCTGGGTTATCTGCCTGCGACATCTCTTCCGTCGAATACAGCCCCGAAAGCTCCATGGGGAATGCCTTGCGCAGCGCCAAGGCTTCCGCGCACTTTGCAATCATCACGTCGGGAAACTTCCCCCACATCTGATTCGGCTTCCCGTCAAACTTAGTTTGCACATAGGATTGAAAACGCGCCGCCGCCCACAACACTTCTTTGAAATCGTGCCGCATCACGCCGACCTTCGCCGCTACAGGATACTCCCTGTCCGACAGCCAAACGTCCTTCCACGAGCCGTCCTTGCCGCACCAGAAAGGCCCCACCTGCCCCGCGTAATGTCCAGAGCGCTCGGCTACCAGACGCATTCCGTCGATTGAGACCTGTATCTGCATCACATCGCAGTTTGCTTTACGGTCAGGGCGGAACACCGGATAAATCTGCCGCATAAAAGGATCGAGCCCCGTCTTGTTGCAAGTCTCCACAAAGAGTTCGAAGTCGTCCGCCGTACACTTAGCGCACAACCCCTTGCGCAGCAGAGCCCTATCTTTATCGCTCAACTGACGGAAACGCGGCGTATCTGCCGCTTCATTAGCTTTGCTTGTCATATCACGCAACTCCCTTCTCTATCATGTCTTTGATTCGGAATGTCCTGAACGTCGTGTCTTTCGTCGTGTAACCTTTACGGAACGTCGTTTTGTAGCTGATCTCCATGCCGTCTAAATAGCCGGTCTCCGCGTCGCCCATCGCGGCGCATATCTGCTGTTTGTAGACGTCGCGCTGCTTCTCGACCTCTTTCGCCTGTCCGTTCAGTTCCGACTTCTGCGCGTCGAGTTTTCTGTACATGTAAAGCGCCTCGGCGAGCTCGGGCGGCAGGTTGACGACCTTGCCCTGCTCGGAGGCGGGATACATCATCTTCAAGACGTCCCATGCGTTTTGGCTGCCGTCCCACGCCGGCGGGGTCTTCGTCTCGACCATGAGCCAAAATTCCGCCTCTTTTTCGATAAGGAACTCGATAAGTTCTTCGTCGCGAGGCACGCGCCGCTGGACGTAGTTGTTGCCGCCGATGAGACAGGCCACGTCGAAAAACGGCAGTCCCGTAACGGCCATGTAATGCTGCACCTGGTAGACGTAGCCTATCGGCACGCCGTCGTCGTTCCACGGCGCGGAGTTGTGCGCGTCGGTAGTTTTGCCTTCGTAGCCGTAATGCCCTTCGGTATCTGAAAAAACTTCGCGGTCGATGTTGGCTATCATGAAGGGGCGCTCTTCGTCGATGAGGATATGGTTGTTCTTCCGCACCTTCACGCCGTTGACTTTGGCGTAGTGGCGCGCTACGACGTCTTCAAGCACCGTGCCCCAATAGGCTTTTTCGTTGTCCTCTTCGGGCTGTTTGGTTTCGCCGATTTTGTCGAGGTAGACGGCCATCGGCGAACGGTAGGGATTTTGCCCCAGAATGGCCGCTACGTCCGAGCCGCCTATCCCGGCGCGGCGCGCGTTCAGCCATTCGTCGCGGCTCATATCCAGTGTAGAGATTTTCTTCATCGTGCAGCCTCCATTTCAGCTACGAGCAATTCGGCGATTTCGTCGACGTGCTCTTTAATGGTCTCGTATATCTCTTTTTTGACGCAGCCGCGCTCCCCCAGCTCAAAATCGCAGGGACAGGCCAGCTCGTCGGGCTCGGCGCGCAGCCCGCTGATTGTGATACCGCGGTCGAGAGTGACGGCGGGGCAGTTTTCGCACAGGGCAAAACTTGTCCCGTCGCTGATTGCGTTCATGATTTCAAGCGCTATTTCTTCTTTTTTTGCTGTGGTTATTATCATCTTCCCGCCCTCATTTCAAACTTCGGCTTCGCGGCGTGCCAACGGGCAAGCCCTGTGAAAAAATCAGCCGTCGTGATATAATCGTTCTTGATTACTCGTTCCGTTTTGCCCCTGTCGCGGTTGGCTCCCGCGCGGGGCTTCTTTTTTGGTATCGAGCCCGTCATTTGCGCACCTCCATTTCCTGCGCCCAGCATTCATCACAGCCCCCATCCCAGTTGCGGGGCTCTTCTTTGTCAGGGTCGCCAGGCGCGCCCTTCCATATGTTTCCAGGGCAACGAAGAAGGATCAGCAATTCACGGATTATCCCCTTCAAGCGCTCCTGCTCTTCTGGAGCTAACAGCTTCTTGTCGATCCTGATCCCGCGCATGACGGCGTCGATATAAGTCATCCTCTTACCTCCATTTTCGGCCCCCAGCAGCCGCGCCCGAGCTTTCCGCAGCCGTAGCAGTCCATATCCCGCAACTGGGCCCCTTTCGCCGTATAACGCGCCATGCCGTCCGCATTGCCGATGCGTTTTTCTTTCGCCCCGCAGGCGCAGGACAGAAACACGCCTTTCTTCGAAAATAAATCCCTGATAGCTTTCAACATTTTTGTTTACCTCCTGTCACTTCGTTTTTGTTTCAGCCTTTGTTACACTTTTTACGTCTTCCCGCAGTACGTCCTGCGGGGTGTCGAGTAGTGTCGCAAGCTTGACCCAGAGTTCGTATTTTCCTGTTCTGGCGCCGGCTTCGATTTTGCGGTAGTAGACCTCCGAGATTCCAAGTATTTCGGACATTTCTCGTTGTGTCTTGCCGAATGACTTACGGGCGTTGTATAGTTTGACTCTCACTATCACCGTCCTCCTTTAATATTCCGATACTTGTTGTATCGGTTTGGTTTAATTATATAGATACTTTTTGTATCTGTCAAGGGGTGGTTATTTTGCCAACTTTCTCAGTGCGAGCCCGTGAACTTCGCCGCTCTAAAAACCTTACCCAAAAACAAATTGCTTCGATTTTTGGGGTTTCGGAGATTCTTTGGCGGAAATACGAGGCGGGAGACCGTGTCCCAACTCTCGATGGGCTCATCGCCATCGCCGACTACTTCGGAGTCTCTATCGACTACCTCGTCGGACGGACGGACAACCCTGACACGCTGCATTAAAGTCTCCTCGTCAAAACGCCGCTGTCTGGATCTATCATCATGCTTGCAAATTTGCGCCACTCTTTCACTTGCGCGCCGTGTATCTCTTTCTGCATCAATTTGCAAAAACCGGCGATGTGCTCAACCGTCGCCGTCTGTTTTATGCGGATGCCGCTCGCTGCGTCGTTATACTCAAAGAAACGGACAAGGGGCGAAAGGCTGTCGTCCGATGCCTTATAACGTTTGCGGGTTGTAAGCCATGTCGTGATCTCCTTCATCACACCCTCGGATGTCGTCCAGTCGCCGAAGACCCACAACTCTTCACAGGCGTTGAGCAGGGATAGGCAGTAGGACATTGTCCTTTCGACATATTTCGGCTCCTTGTTTTCCGGGTCCAAGAAGGAAAAGGCTTCTATCGGCGATACGGGTACTACGTCGTCGTAGCGTGCGTCTTCCACTATTGCGCGGCAGATTTCCTTGTTCTCCTTGATGTTGGACTCTATCTCCGCCTTGCGTCCCGACACGCCCCTCAGCGGGTGCGCGATGTATACTTTTTTCATTGTTTTATTGCTGCTCCTTCCCTGTTTTTGTTTTCCCACGAACGAAATTCGATGAGCATCTGCACGCGGTTCAGCCCGCACGCGTGCTCGTGGTGCGTCAGGCGGTTCTTTATGCTCTTTACGGTCTTCCCAGTCGCCCGCGCGATTTCTTTGTCGTCGGCTCCGCGTATCGCCATATGGAACATATGCAGCGTGTCCCCGCGGATACGCGAGAAGTGTGCGTCCAGTTTGGCCCGGGCTATCTCCGCGTCGTCGGGCGCCTTCCCGCCCTGCTTGAGCCACGTTCTGTATTCCCGCATCATCTCGGTGATGCCGAGCCCGCACCGGACGGAGTAATACTTTATGGCGGAGCTTGCCTGCACCGCCGTTTTGCCGACGAGCCTACCGCACGTGGCCATTGAAGCGCCTTTTGCGCGCGCGCCCATCATTTTTCGCGCCGTTTCGTCCATCGATGCGAAGAGAATCGCGGCCGGTATCGTCATGCGCTTGGTTTTGGGTTTGGGCGCCGTTTTTCCTTCGTCGATTTCTCCTTCGTCGATTTTCACGACATCGGCGAGCCATTCGCGGTGCTCGTCGATAGCCTTCTGCGCTTTCTCCGCCGACGAGAAGAGGACTCCCTGTACGTCGCCGCTAAGTTTGAACAACTGCGGCTTCGAAACCGTGCCGTTGCAGAACGCGGGGCAGTACAGCGGCGGCTCGGGCCCATATAGGCGCTGCGGGAACATTTCGAGTCTCACCGTCAGCTTTTTCGGCGCGTCGGCGAGCGTCAGCCAGCCGTGGCAGTAGATGGGCGTCGGCATTATCCGCGCGCCTCCGCAAGCCGCATGTAGCCGCTCCATACCTCTTCCGCATTCCAAAAGAGCGGCGATGTTTTCCCGAAACACCCCGCAACAGCAGGCTGTTCGTTCAGCGGACGTGGGATAAAATCCCCGAAGCGCGTCAGCGCCGTCCTGTATGCGCAGCCGTAAAGCATCTCAATATCCGGCTTTTTCAAGATGCCGGTCTTCGGCACTTTGTCGGGCTGGCAGAGCCTCTGTACTCTGCGCCGTCGTTTTATCTCCATTACCATTCCTCCCTTGTACCGCTTTTGTTATAATCAAGGGCGCAGCAGCCGAACACGGGGGTGTTGATGTGTCGTCAGTCCCATTTGCTCAGTTCGATAGCAGAATTTTTGACAAAATACTCGGTGAACTTAGTCAAGCCCTTGAAACATTAAGTAACCAAGAACAGCGGATTTCTGCCCTCGAAACAGAAGTCCGCAGACTTAAGGGACAGCTGAAAAACTGAAATAACCAACTTATTCCGGCTGCTGCACTTTTCCCCGCATTTGTTCAATGTTGTATTCCAGCAGGTCAAGGTATGCCCTTAGGCTTTGCGTCTCACACTTCAACGCTGCAACCTCTGCGTTTATCCTCTGCCACTCCGCTTCTTTCAGCACGGAAATTTTCGCTTGCTCTTCCCGCAGTACCTCAATCCCTGGCACAAGATTCGATGCTTTTTTCTCCACGCCCTCACCTTCTTTCATAAAACATAAGTTTTTGTTTCGCCCTGTATTCAGTTGTCATGGTGCGTTTCTGTTACGTCAGCGCGGCGCTTAGTGCGTTCATCAACCGATTAGCCGCGTTTCTGGTTTCCGGTTCGTCGATGCGGCCGTCTGCTCCAAGGTCGAGCGCTTCTTCGATGCCGAAATAAAATCCCGCATACGCCTCAGAAAGCTCCCGCGCCTCGGCTATGCCGTCTCCGATTCCCCCTGCCGCTGCTCGGACAGGGGCGCAGTAGGGTTTGCGTCGTCGCGCAGAAGCTCGTCTACAGAGCAGTTAAGGACTTCCGCCATCTTCGACAATTCTGTCGCGCGAGGGTTACGGACTCCATTTTCATAACGAGACAATGAGACCGTCGAGATGTTTATCCTTTCGGCAAGCTCAGATTGCGTCATCTTGCGAATCTCTCTGATTTTTTTGATTGATGTCACTTAATCACCTCCCTGCCTATCCTTTTGTTAATCTTATCTGTATTATACTCATCTATTCGGATATGTCAACAAGAAATATTAATGTTTGTTAATATTAACACATAAACAAATTGGGCCTTGATATATTTAACCGTTTGTTAATAATATAAATACAATCATAAGGTGGGGGGCGATATGCTTGATAGGCGATAATATTCGGATGTTTCGTGAAAAAAAAGGAATGAAGCAGACTGAACTTGCAAAAGCTATCGGCATTAGTACCGTTACCCTTTCGCGATATGAAAATAATACTCGTGCGCCGAGAGCAGAAGACTTAATCCGATTAGCAGATGCACTTGATACCAGCGTAGCTGCCCTCATAGAGACTGGAGGCGCTACCAATTCGCAGGCGACCAGGGTAGGAACGCCATGGCATGTTGATGTCGGCGATGCGGACATTGAAATACCGGCCGCCCGCATAGACTTCGCCAAAAGCGCGGGGAAATCAATCCCCGTCCCCGTGTATGGGCATGAGCTTTCAGCCTGCTGCGGAGATGGGTTTCCAGACGCTGATCAGATATTCGCCGAGGCGGAAGAGTTCATAGCAATGCCATCAAGTTTTATTGGTCCGTATGACCCTGAACGCCCGCCGTTCATAATCTACGCTGATGGCGACAGCATGGTTGATGCAGGCATCAGCGACGGCTCACAAGTAATAATAAATCCGGCAGACCCCGTTCTCGACGGCGATGCCGCACTCGTGGAGTTCGCGGTAAACCCCGTAGTGCGTAGCATCGCCGTGAAGCGCGTATATTGGCTCGATAACCATGGCGTGGAAATACGCAGCGCCTGCGGCGACGGTTGGCGCCGAAGGTTTACCAGCGCTGACGGCGACGAAAAAAGCATCCGTATCATCGGTAAGGTAGAGTGGGCCGGGCACAAACCGAGAAGAGGATAAGCGCAAAATTGCGGCATAGGAGGTGTGAGTCATGTACACACTAATTGGAGCTGCGCTGTTCATAGGGGCTATTTTGTATGTCTTCGAAAGCTTAATGCCGATTATTGTAATTTCAGTTATAGGCGCTGTTGTGATTGCAATATGTAATTCTGCTCCCAAAGAAAATAATAGTAACAAGCGAGCTTTAAATTTAAAAGTAAACACAACAGGCACCCCTGATTTACGCATTAAAAGCGTCAGTGTCAACAACACAAAACAATTGACCTATATTCCGGATAAAAAAGAACCTGTTGCCCTTACGTTTGAAATGCAAAACGCAAACAAAAAGATAGATGAATTGATAAAAGATGAGTCTGTTTCTGTAAGACCACAAGAATGGAATATAAGTATTTCTTTTAGCCGCTCTCGTAGTTCAAATTTTGAGAGAGCGATGTATTTAGCCAAACACGCTCCTATATACAACGAATCTTCTGATGGTAAAAACGAGATTTTTCAGGCAACTTACTCATCTTCTGCATCAGATTATCTTGATTTTATCAAACTATATGAGCTTTCATCAAATTGGAAATCCACACACGTCGCTATTTGCGGAGAATTAGTCGATAGGAAAATAGTCGGGCAACTAAACTTTTGCTACGGCGACAAATGCAGATCAGGAAACCCCGAATTTTGTAACGGGGCCAGTATAATGACCGTAAATCCTTTTGGGTGCCATAGGCTTCAGATTAGCGCCAGCAGCAATCCTTGGGTAAGTTTTTTTGTCCCGTTGGACGACGGAAGATATTACCTCGACAAGAAGTGCATGAAACAACGCATAGATTCTTACGCATCTGTTTATAGGCTTTGCCCGTCATTTGACTATATTAAAATTCTAAAGATATTGTCGGAATTGCCTAATATAGTAACAAAAAAGGAATATTTGAACTTTCTGACGGTAGAATTTAACTAAGAAGATTTTCTATCCCACGGTCGCGTGCTGAAGATAAATTAGGCATACACGGGTAGATAGTCTATAATCAATAATAATTCAATATAAGGGGAGGTTTTATCGTGGCTCTTATCAAATGCTCAGAATGTGGCAAAGAGATTTCGGACAAAGCGTCCGCTTGTCCGCACTGCGGCTGCCCAATGGGCGAGATAAAAGTAACAGAGGGGGAGCGCCCCGCGCAGGAAGCACCGTCCGTGCAGGTAGAAGCTCACCCCCCGACGGTAGAACCTCCGCACAAGAAGTCCTCCATTATGATTTTCGTGGCTTTTTTAGTCCTCATAACCGTGGTTGTGATTCTATCCGCGCTCATCGACGATAGGGAAAAAGAGACAAAGCAAAGCGGCGAAGAAATAATGGCAACAACCACCACAAGCGCCGATATTACTTATCCCGCCCCTTGGCCAGCTAAAACACAGGCTCAAATGGAAGCGGAAGAGCGCCAGCTTAAATACGATGCGAACGAAGCGCGCAAAAAGCTGAGAGCGCAGACCGATCACGTTGAGAATATTGTGTGGCGACACTCAAAATTAACACCTAAGTATATTTCCGGCAATAGCGTGTTTTGTTATACAGGAGAGTCAGAGTGGCAAATATGGTTACGTGTTGTTTTTGGCTTCTCTAAAGACGACTGGATATTTATGGAGAAAATAGTGCTAAACATAGACGGCTCTATAGAAACAATTTACGTTCCTTATGATGAGAGAAAGACCGAAGTTATCTATGGCGGCTCTATAAAGGAATGGGTAGATTTCCTTGGCGAGGGAGATATATACAGCTATATATCTCGAATAGCCAATAGCAAAACAACGTTGGTCAAATTTAGGGGGGAGAAATATAGCCGCTCATTTACCGTCACGGAGAATCAAAAAAACGCAATAAAGCAAGTACTGAAGTATTACGAGGCAAAAAAATTATTATTAAAATAAGGAGGCTTGAAAATGGCGTTGATCAAATGTCCTGAATGCGGCAGGGAGGTATCCGACAAGGCGGCAACGTGCCCTAATTGTGGTGTAACTATTGCAAAAAGTTCAAACCAAAACGCAATGGTGCCACAAAGCGGCAATCCAGACACCCCCGCTTCTTCTGCATGGGGGATTGCAGCTATCATATGCGGCGGCGCCTCTCTCCTGCTCCCATATTTTGTATCTGCCTTCCTAATCCCCGCCGCACTAATATGCGGGGTGGTCGCATATAAAAAAGGGCAAAAAGGATTAGGAAAGCTTGGAATTATCTTTGCTATTTGTGGAATAATATGGATTGCTTATGTATCAATGCAAATGGCCGCAATTGTAGAAGACCCATTTGGAAACCACAGCATTTTGCCATGGGGGAATCAAGAAAAGCCTATCATTACGTTAGATGAATTTGAACGCATAAAAGAAGGAATGTCTCTCCAAACCGTAGAGGCAATAATAGGAGAAAAGGGCGAATTGATCAGTAAAACAAATACTGACGGGTATAGCGTTGCTATGTATCAATGGGTAAACAAAAACGGTTCAAATATGAACGCGCTCTTCTCCAATGGGCGCTTAGACACAAAAGCTCAATTTGGGCTAAGGTAATAGGCATTATAATAGGATACCAGGAGGAGGGGATGAGCGTGTCTCCAACGAGGACGATGGAAAGAGAGAAAGCGGCAAACATATTCCTGTCGCTCGACGAAGAGAATTTCGACCGCGCCGCAAGCTACATCGCATATCTGGCGGAGATGGAGCGCCTTGAAGATGAGGAGGACATCGCTTATATTGAAGCCCATAAAGACGAGCCTTCCGTCCCGCTGTCCGATGTGTTAAAGGAGCTGGGCCTTGGGTAAGTACTCCGTGAGGTTGAAAAAAAGTGAAGAGAAAGCGCTCGCCTCTTTTGATGCCTCAACCCAAAGGGCCATAGCGGCGAAGCTGCTTTCTCTCGCGAAAGACCCATACCCGCCGGGGTGCAAGAAAATTCATGGGTTAAAAAACACATGGCGTATACGCAGATGTGAACACTGCGGGGCGTTTTTAGGCGTTAGAAAATGCCCCTCCTGCGGTAAAATAAACGATATTGAACGTAGCTTCTGCCCAAGTTGCGGTTATTTATTCAAGCACACGCCGATAAAAGCAGACGCAGATAGAGACGATACGGCTGGGAAAACTATATACCTTGCCACCATCGTCTTTTTCTTGATTATCTTTGTCGGTGCTTGTTGGTTGCTATTCGGCAACTCGCCAACAAAGAGCCTCCAAACAAGCCCACCGCCAGTAGAAACTGTTTCCAGTCCGCAGCCTGGAGTCCCATATGAATTCGCTAAAAATTTTGTTCGCGATAGGCTGTTATCGCCAAGCACGGCGAGATTTATGCCAATCTCCGAAGTTCGTTACGTCTATTACCCTGGCCAAAAGACATGGAGGTTTACTTCGTTTGTTGACAGTCAGAACGCTTTCGGGGCGATGGTGAGAACAAAGTGGTCGGTTAAGCTGATCGAGACTAAGGATACATGGAAGTTGCTGGACATAAAGTTTGAACAATAAAGTTCCTTATCCTCAATGCAACAGGGACAAACAAAAAGGCTCCGATCCAGAAAGAATCAGAGCCTTTTCTGCGGGTTTCCCGCGGCCTTAAAAGGAAGATTAACAGCACATTAAGCGCTGCCTGTTGAAACATAGCTGTTTCCATTCCTAAGCCGATTACATAATATATCATATCGCATTTTTAATCAACACTTTTTCAAAAGCTTAAAATAAAACCCGCCCTGTGTCAGGGGCGGGTCCAGAGAAGGAACGTGAGAAGACTGCCAAAACCGATGAGAGAGGTATTATCTGCACGCTTCAATTATAACATTTCCCCTGAAGGGGCGGCGTTTTTTCAGGCTATCCGCGCTGGGGGAACGGCGGCGGTGCGGTGTCGTCGCGCAGCGAGTCAAGGTAATCGGCATACCACTGGCACATTACTCGCCGCCGCTGCATGAACTCCGCCTCGTTATAACTTGCACGCACGCTGTTGCTGTCCGCGTGCGCAAGCTGTATCTCTATCACCTGTGAGTTGAATCCCGCTTCGTATAAAAACGTAGACGCCATGCCGCGAAACCCATGCCCGACCATAACATCATGCGCATAGCCGCGCCTGCGCAGCGCTTTATTTTCGGCGTTATCAGAAATATGCCGCGAGCCGTCCCAGCAGCCCCATGCATGGAACAAGTAGCGCCCGTGTCCAGTCAATTTATAAAGCTCACTTACAAGCTCAATGGACTGCCGCGCAAGCGGGACGATGTGAACGCGGCGCATCTTCATCTTCTCGGCCGGTATCTTCCAGACTCCCGCCGCGAGGTCGAATTCCCCCCACTCCGCTTCCCGTATCTCCTTCGGGCGCACAAAAGTATAGGCGTGCAGCTGTAAGAATATGCGCATCGTCGGGGAATGCCCCTTGTCGCGTATATCGCGCATCAGCCGCCCCGCAAGTTCAGGGTCCGTTATCCGCGGCATATGCTTGACCTTCCGCACCTGCAACAGCCCCGTAAGCATATATGTCGGGTCGGCCGTCACGAGCCCCGCGGCCGCTGCGAAGCGAAAGACCTGCCCAGCCGTCTGCTTTATCTTGTGGGCAGTACTATACACGCCGTCAGACTCCGCCGCTTCGATGACTCTTAGAACGTCGGATGACGTTATCTCATTTATCGGCATATCGCCGAGCATGGAAATAAAGCGCTTCATGTATATGCGCATATTTTGCAGGTATTTCTCGGTACAGACGCCTTCTACACGGCGCTTGATCAATGTTTCGAAAACTTCTCCAAAGGTCACCGCCTTCTTCTTCTCTTCATATTCTCCGGACGCAATATCGCCGCGCAGTTTGTCGCGGGCAATCCGCGCTTCCCTGAGCGACATGCCCGGGTATTCGCCTAATTTGACCTTCAGCTCTTTACCGCGCCTATCTGTAAAACGGTATCGCCAGACCATCTTGCGGCTTTTCAAAACGTCAAGGATAAAGCCCTCGTCGATTAAGATTCCCTTGCGCACGCCCTCAGGGACGGCACGTATCTCGCGCTGCATTTCCTTCTCTGTCAGCATGTTTATCCCCTCTCGCCGGAACCGTGGAGGCTTAAAACCGTATTTTTCGGCGCCGGTTCCGTCTGTGTTCCGTCTTTTCTCTTGACAGAGTTTAACATACTTTGCACGAGTTTGATATGTTTAGCAAGGCAAAAGCAGGCTGTCGGTGATTTGGTTGCGCAAGTTTACAAGACTTTGGTAGAGTTTAAACAAAGAACTGGTGCCGGAGGGGAGGGTCGAACTCCCACGGGTGTTATCCCGGCGGATTTTGAGTCCGCTGCGTCTGCCATTCCGCCACTCCGGCAACTGAGAGTTAATTTTATAACATCAGCTCAAGTCGGGCAATACTTTTTTTGCCGTTCGGCGCATTGCGGCAAAATTTTCTCACACGCCGCAGCAATCTATAATATAATAATCAAAACGAATCACGCAGGAGGCCTCGAATGAAGACTATCACGCTTACCCATTATACAGTGAAAGACATAAATCCGACGCCGTGGACGAAGACTTGGGACAACATGATGAAGTTCGGGGAGCGCATGGCGCCGAAGCTCGCGCCGCTCGGCTTCAAGCTCAGGTTCCGCAAGATGATCATGGACGACGTGACGCAGGACAATTTGATGGCGGCGAACATGGTGACGATAGAATGCGCCGAGGCGGAGCTTCCCGAGACGCCGATCGAAAATATGTTGATGCTTGAGCTTGATTACACCGAATGCCCCGAATGCAGGACGCCGGAAGGGCAGGAATTCCCCTGCCGTACCTTTACCGATTTCAACGGCGAGGCCTGTCAGGCGCTGCCGGAGGAATTTTTCATGGAGGCGGTCCTGCGCACGGCATTCAAATCGCAGCAAGGGCGCGAGTGCCACTGCGGCGAGAGCTGCGACTCCTGCGCGAGCGGCTGCGGCGACGAAGAGATAGGCAGGCGCGCGGACGCGCGCGGGCATAAACATTTTTAGGAGGCGGAGAGATGGCGCACTTCAACATAACGACGAAGGGCGGAGACAAGGGGACGACCTCTCTTGCAAACGGCGAGCGCGTCGCGAAGGACGATCGGGTGGTCGAGCTTTACGGCACGCTCGACGAATGTCAGGCCGCTCTTGGAATGGCGCACGCTTTCTGCGAGAACGAAGGCATCGCTAAGGATATTTATTTTGTCGAGGATTACATGTTCGGGGCTATGGCCTATTACGCCAAGTGCGACTACCCGGCGCCGGACCCGGCGATAATGGAAAATATCGCGGGCCGAGTGACGGAGGCCCTGCCCGACGCAGGAATGCACTTCGTGCGTCCCGGCGACACGAAGTGCGGCGCGGCGCTCCATCTCGCGCGCACGATAGCGAGGCGCGCCGAGCGCGTCGCTACGCCCCTTTACCGCGACGGCCGGCTCGAAGACAAGGCCTATCAGTTCTTAAACAGGCTTTCCGACGTAATTTATCTGCTGTCGCTCGCGGTAGACGCCGAGAAAGAGAAATAGCTTATATTCCGTAAGATAAAGGGGTGGTCCCGACAAAGGAGCCGCCCCGTTTTTTGTTTGAATTCTCTTTGTCGCGGCTTTAATCCCGCCGCGGATCCGACGCCTCTTTCTCGCCGCTCTGCTCCGCTTCCTCTGAAAATCTTTTCCACAGCTTTTTAAGGCGCTCTCCGATTCGCGATTCCGCGCCCAGCTTTCCCGGGAAGTAGAATCTTCTCACCTCCGGCATGTACGCCTGCGGCACCCAGTGACTCGGGTTGTCGTGCGGGTAGACGTAGCCGCTGCCGTCGTTGCGCAGGTGGCTCGGCACCTCCATGATATTTCCTTCGAGCACGTTTCGGCGCGCGGATTTTATCGCAAGGTAAGCGCTATTGCTCTTGGGCGCGGACGCGAGATAGATCACGGCCTCGCCGAGTATCAGGTCGGCCTCCGGCATACCGACGCGGTCGACGGCGGCGGAGGCGTTTTGCGCAAGGACGAGCGCCATCGGGTCGGCGAGTCCCACGTCTTCAGCGGCGAATATGCAGAGCCGGCGGCAGATGAACCTGACGTCGTCCCCCCCTTCTAGCATCCTCGCGAGCCAGTAGAGCGCCGCGTCCGGATCGGAGCCGCGCATGCTTTTTATAAGCGCGGATATGACGGCGTAGTGATCGTTCGCGTTCCTGTCGTAACGCTGCGTCGCGGCGCCGCTGCTCTGCGCGACGATTTCTTCGGTCAGCGCGGAGCCGCCCCCCATCGCCGCCGCCGAGGCCGCGGCTTCGAGGCGCGTCAGAGCCTGCCTCGCGTCGCCGCCGGCAAGCTCGGCGATACGGCGCAGCACCGCGTCGTCCGCGCTCACGCCGAGGCGCGCGACGCCGCGCTCCCCGTCGGCCATAGCCCTCTTCAAAAGCGCGCAGAGGTCGTCGGCGCTTAGAGGCTCGAGCGTGTAGACGACCATTCGTGAAAGCAGCGTCTTGTTTATTTCGAACCACGGGTTTTCCGTGGTAGTGCCGACGAGTATGAGGTCGCCGGTCTCTACCGCGGGCAGCAGGACGTTCTGCTGTCTGCTGTTGAAGTGGTAAATTTCATCGACGAAGGCGATCGCAGCGCGGCCGGATAGGCCTTTATCGCGGCGGGCGCGCTCGACGAGGTCGCGCAGAGTCTCCACCTTTGCGCTCACGGCGTTTATTTCGAGCAGCGTCCTCTTCGTGACGCGCGCCATCAGGCGCACGAGAGTGGTCTTGCCTACGCCGGGCGGGCCGTAGAGTATGCAGCTCGGCACTCGGCCGCCCTCAAGCAGATTTCTGAGCGCCATGCCTTTGCCGAGCAGATGCCCCTGCCCGGCGTACTCGTCGAGGGTACGCGGCCTCATGCGTTCGGCAAGCGGCGCTTCGAAATTCATTTCTTCGCCGCTTAAGGAAAAAATGCTCTCCTCACCCATCGCCGCGCACTTTGCCTTCCATAAAGCCCTTAAGCTCCGACGCCTCTGCCGGCGCGCTGAGAGCTCCGCCGCGCTCGACAGAGATTCTCGCGAGCGGGAAGCGCGGCGAGAGGAAGCGGCTCGCCGCGTCACGCCATGAAAGCCCCATCAGAGCCGTGTCGAACGACGGATTCCTCTTCCAGTCGTCCGGCGTTAATATCTTTTGCGGGTCGACGTAAAATGAGCCGACGCCGAGAGCGGCCGCGCGCGCAAGCCACGCGCAGGCGTCGGGCAGGGGCCTTTCAGGCAGAGCGAGAGCGCAGGAAAACGCGCCCTTGAGCCACAGCGCGCCCTTTTCGGCAAAAATTTCCCTGTACTCCCACGGCACGAGCTCTTCTTTATTTTTAACGGCATTTACGAAATCCGTCATCTTCGGATAAACTGCGTCGGCCCAGCACGCCCACGCGGCATTTTCGCGCTGCACGAGGACCGCGCGCATTCCTGCGCGCCTCGCGCCCTGCAGGTCGTAGAGGAAATCTCCAATATAGAGGCAGCTGCGGGGAGCCGCGCCTATTTTTTCCGCGGCCGAAAGCAGCGCGCGCGGGTCCGGCTTCACGAATTCCATGTTGTCGCGCCCCCAGACGTATTCCGGAAGCGTAAGCCCTATGACCTCGGCGCCGCGCTCTATCACCTCCATGCAGTTGCGGGAAAGCACGCAATAGGGCGTGCCGCTCTCCGTCAGCCAGGAGATCAGCTCAAAGGCGCCGGGCACAGGCGCCGCCTTCTCCGCACCGGACATTTCGAGCTCCCTCAAATCGCGGTAAAGCGCTTTTCTCGTCTCAGGGGGCAGCGTATGCGCCTCTTCGAGCAACATGGCCCGGCGTCCGCCGTAGTACTTCTCGCGCACGCCGGAAAAATCCAGCTTCGTATCAGCTATCACGCCGTCCCAGTCGAGCAGAAAGCCTCCTACCGAAGACGGACTCCAATACGGTCCCATCGACCAACCATCCTCTCAAAAACGGCGGAAGCCGCTTCGTATGAATATAATTATATCCCAGCCGCACGGATTTTTTATTTCCGGAAGATAAAAAAGGACCCCGCCTGGCCGTGTATGGGAGGTCTTGACCCGATCCTTAAGCAGGATATAAGAGCCCTTCCGATTAACTTGGTCGATAGCGAGTATCTCCGCCGCCGCCGGAAAAAAGCTCTTTGCGGGCAAAGTTGTTGGCTCAAGACTCAACCCATCTCACACGCACCCAGCAGGGTGTTGTGTATAGCGATTGACTGACTAAATTATAGCCCAGCGCAGAAAAAAAACAAGTAGCGGAAGGCATTTTGTTTAAAAGAAACGCCCGCCGCGAGGGCGGGCGCTTCCAGTTGGGAGATGTTTTTATATGAACGCAGGTTCAAAGAACAGATCGTTTTCCGCGAACCTTGAGAGGCGGAATCTATGCAGGTCGACGAAGGGTTTCTCGCCCATGAGAAGCTCTTTGCAGACGCGCCCGCCGGAAGGGCCGAACTGGAATCCGTGGCCGCTCCAGCCGCAGTCAAGAAGGAGCCCTCCCACCGGCGCCCAGTCGATGATCGCGTTGTGGTCGGGGGTGTTGTCGTAAGCGCCCGACCACTGGTGGACGACGCGGACGCCCTTCAGCGCCGGTATCCTCTTAAGGACGCTCGTAGTCACCCCTTCGAGGAACTTCGCACTGTTCCCGGCCTCTACCGTATGCGGCTCATCCTGGTCGTCGCGGCCGAGAAGGAACGTCCCGTTCGGGCACTGCTTGAAGTAGGCGCCGTCGTCGAGGCAGAGGACCATCGGACACTCAAAGACTTCGACGGGCTCTGTGATGAGGCAGTTATGGCGCTCCGGATAGACCGGCAGATCCACTCCTACAGTCTTTGCGAGCGGGGTCGACCACGCCCCGGCGCAGAGGAGCACCTTCGGCGCGTGCCACTCCTCGCCGCTCTCCGTAACTATGCCTTTGATTCTGCCGTTCTCGGCAAGAAGCTTCGCTACCGGCGTATAGGTCTTGATCGTCGCGCCGAGCCTGCGCGCCGCATAGCCGTAGGCCAGAGTCATCGTCTGCGGGTTGATATGTCCGTCCTCTCCGCAGAAAGCCGCCCCTACTATCCCCTCAAGGTTGAGATAAGGCCAGCGTTTGTGAATCTCGGCCGGTGTCAGCATCTCCGACGGAATATCGAGACTCTTCTGCAGGTCGACGTTTTTCTGCAGCTGTGCCAATACCGAATCGGCGTAGGCGACCCACATATATCCCCACTGCGTGAACTCCAGTTTCATACCCGTGTCGAGCTCTTCTTCGAGCGTCGGGAGGACCTGAAGGTTGTACTTCGCCATGCGCAGGTTGGTCTCAGTCCCGAAATGCTGGCGCAGACCCGCGGCGCAGCGGCCTGAGCCGCCGAAGCCGAGGTACATCTGCTCGAAGAGCGCCGTTTTAACTCCGGCTTTCGCCAGTTCATAGGCGGTAGACGCTCCATGCACGCCGCCGCCAACAATGATCACATCAGCAGTTTTGATTGTCATGGCTCGCTACCTCCTAATCTTCTTCGGCCAGAAGCATAGTCTTTATCGGCTTCACAGGCGGGCGGATCGTGCTGATCCTGAGTTCGGCGACGGGTTTGCCGGTCGCCTTAGCTATCTCGCGCAGTATGATGTCGCGGCAGCCGCGTCCCTGACAGGGGCCCATGCTGACGCGAAGGATGCGTTTCAGCTCTTCGAAATCCGTGCAGCCAGCGGCTATCCATTTACGGATCTCGTCTATCTCTATTTCTTCGCAGCGGCATATCACGTTTGCTTTCGCCATTTCAGCACACCACCTTTACTGGACCTTCACGGCGCGGATGTCGTCCGCTTTATCTTTGGGGATGAGCACGCTCAGAACGTAGGTCTTGTCTTTCGAAGGCTCC
This sequence comes from Synergistes jonesii, assembly GCF_000712295.1. Lineage (NCBI taxonomy): Bacteria > Thermotogati > Synergistota > Synergistia > Synergistales > Synergistaceae > Synergistes > Synergistes jonesii. The sequence goes on from NZ_JMKI01000037.1 coordinate 52,700, forward strand.
GTCACAGATGTGATTTCCCCCTCCGCCACTTCTTCGCCGACTCTGTTCAGGCATTTGACTTTCTGTCCTTTTGACGGCAGCGGCAGCATTTCGTACGGCAGTTTGATGAGAGCCTGCCCTTTTCCCACCGTAAGGTCTATCACGAAGCACGCAAGACCCGGGCAGCGCGATACGCAGATGCCGCAGCCGGTGCATTTGTCGTAGTCTATTTTCGGCGTGTCGTTTATGTCTTCGAAGGGCAGCACGGCCCCGGCGGGGCAGCTGGTGTGGCAGGGGTTGCAGGGGATGCGCTTGGGGCATTCTATCACCACGTAACCGCCTTTTTTGGCTTCCCATTTCTCTTGCGGCGGCAGCAGCGCTCCTTCCACGTGTTCTACCAGCACTCCGCTGTTGAAGAGTTTGTCTTTGTCGCAGCTCATTGTTACGCCTCCCATCCCTGTACGAGTACTTGGTTTATGCCGGCTGTGATTTTTTCTCCTACTTCGCCGGCGCGCAGGTGGTGGAGTCTCGTCCAGTATTCGTCGAATTTACCGTCGTCTACCGGAAGTCCCAGCGCTTTGGCCGCCGAGTGCCCCGCAACCCGGCCTTCTACCATCGCTGCGGAGGCTTCTTCTATGCCAGAGGCGTCTCCCGCCACCCAGATGTCGGGGTTGCTGGTGCGCATGTTTTTGTCTCTGTAGGGGACGTAGCCGCAGAGCTGCGGAACGTATTGCATTTTGCAGCCGGCCTGCCAGAAGAGTTCCGTGGTGGGCGTGAGTCCTACCGCCATGCAGATGATGTCGCACTCTATTTTCTCCGGCTCGCCTATGAGCTGGAATTTGTCGTCCAGTTCCTGGATCACGGCGCCTTCGAGTATTTTGTCTCCTATGGCCTCCACTACGGTGTGTCTTAGGAGTACGGGGATGCCCAGCCTTCTGATTTTCGCCGCGTGTACCCAGTAGCCGCCTATTTTAGGCATGGCTTCGACTACCGCCGCTACTTCCACTCCCGCCTGCTTAAGCTGGTAGCTGACTATGAGCCCTATGTTGCCCGCTCCCACCATGACGACTCTTTTGCCCGGCACTACGCCGTATACGTTCATCAGGGTCTGTACCGCTCCCGCTCCGTATACGCCGGGAAGGTCGTTGTTCGTGAAGGGGATCATTCTTTCCTGCGCCCCGGTCGCTATCACCGCTTTTTTCGCCTTGATGCGGTAGTACTCTTCTTCTCCCTGCATCACGGTGTATACCCCGTCTTCCGGGTAGTAGCCGGTGACTGTGGAGTTGCAGCTTATTTGCACTCTGTCTCCCAGCCCAGCTATCTCCTCAAGGAGGATGTCCGCTATCTTGTAGCCGCGCGTCCCCGCGTATTCGTCTTTCGAACCGAAGAATTTGTGGGTCTGTTTGACTAACTGCCCTCCGGCGTGCAGGTCGCTTTCTATAACGGTCACCTTGGCGCCGGCTCCCCCGGCTTCCGCCGCCGCGCAAAGGCCTGCGGCTCCGCCGCCTATGACCAGAAGGTCTGTCTCATATACCTTCTTCATCTTCTCTCTCTACCTCCTTAGCAGACTTCCAGGGGAACGCGTCCCTTGTCCTTCTGCGTCTCCACCTTCATGCCCGCGGAAAGCGGCGTTACGCAGGTGCGTACGTTGGGGACTCCGTCCACCACCATGAAGCAGGAGCTGCATTTGCCTATGGCGCAGAAGAAACCGCGCGTCCTCTTCATCTCCGGCGTGACGCGGTAGACCTGGACGCCGTTGGCGTGCAGCGCCATCGCTATGGGCTCCCCCTCATATCCCTTGAGCTCTTTCCCGTCGAAGGTGAATGCAACTTCCCGACCGTGGCTGTACTCCAGGATCGGATGGCTCTCGATCAGTTTCATTCTCTCTCTCCCTCCTTGGATTTGGTAAATATAATCCCTTTAATAAATTAAACCAAGTAACTGAACGCTACTATAATACAACCACGTATATTATTTGAAAAATGACGATTTTTGTTATATATTATCGAATATATCGATATATAAATAACAAAAATAAATTTGATTTGTATCGCTTATAGCATAAGATTCAACGGTTTTTTATTTTTTCAGCTTTGTTGCTTTATAGCATTTTTATACAACCGTTTTAGCCACATATTGCTTATTATATTTTCCATTTTATTCACAAAATATCGTTTTCATAAATATCGAAAATATATGAATTGTATTGCAAACTATTTTTCTGCGTTTTGCTATAATGTCGACATGATAAAATTTCTCGCGGAGGCTGATGCAATGAAGATCGAAGGCGTTCCTTATCAGTGCGTGGACTGGAATAAGATAAAAGAAGAGCGGCACGAGGGAGAAAGCGGCGAAGCGATATGGCGCACGTTCGAGAGGGGCAACGTACGCGCGAGAGTGGTGGAATACAGCGCCGGATATCTCGCGAACCACTGGTGCCCCCGCGGGCATGTGCTTTTCGTCCTGGAGGGCTCCGTGATCTCCGAGCTGGAGGACGGCGGCAAGGAGGAGTTGCGCGCCGGCATGGGGTACGTGGCCGAGGACGACGAAAAGAAGAGGCACCGCTCGTTCTCTCCGAACGGCGCGAAGCTCTTCATCGTCGACTAAAGATTTTCCGCCGCCGCGCCGTGCGTTTCACGCGCCGCACGGCGGTTTTTTTATCTCCTTTACGCCTACGGGTTTTCTTCGGTAAGCTTTATCTTTTGTATTTTATCTTCGAAGCCGAAGACCGAGGCGTCGATTTTGTCGACGGCCGCGTCGATCTCCTCCATGTTTGAGAAGCGGTAGTCGTCGGGCAGCCGGTTCGCGAAGCGCTTCACCTTAAGCAGCGCCTGCAGATAATTTCTTTCGGTCTTTTTGAGCAGTTCGGCGCATTTCAGCGCCTCCGGCTCCCCGTATTCCGCGAAGAGGCGCGCTATCGCTATATTCGCGCTCATTTCCATTTCGTCGCTCCATATGTCGCCGAGAATCTTTCTGACGCGCCTGCGCTCCTGCTGATTTTTTATCTGAAGCAGCGACTGCGTTATATCGTTCAGAGCGCCGGCGACTTCTTTCGTGACGGCGCGGACGCTCCTGCGCGGCATCGAGCATTCCGCTATCGTGCAGGCTTCCGTTTCGACGGCGACTTCTTTTCTCAGAAGCTTCCCTATAGCCGGCAGAAGTTTTATCTTCGCCTCTTCGCGCGGCTTTTCAAGCGTTTCAAGGTAAAGTATCGCGGTGTCGTAGTCGAAATTTTCGCATTTGCTGCGCGGTATATACGAGACGTAGCCCGTGTCGAAGTAGCCCTTGCGCCCGGCGCGCCCCGCCATCTGCATGAATTCGTTCTTCGTGAGGGGGCCGTCGATGAACTTAGCCATCTGGCCGAATACCACTGTTTCGGCGGGCAGGTTGACGCCGAGCGAAAGCGCGTCGGTGCCGGCAACTACGTCGATTATCCTCTCGCGGAAGGCCATCTCCACGAGCAGCTTTTCCTTCGGCAGCATCGAACCGAAGTACATCCCCACGCCGCGCAGCATGGTGTCGGGGACCTTTCCGACTTCGAGTATCTGCGCCATCTCGGCGAGCCGCACGCGCTTGGCGCGCGGGATCATGCGGCGCGTCCTCGCGATTTGGGCGGCGAGCCATTCGACGCCTTTTTTTGAAAAGGCGAAGACGAGGGCGTCGCGTATCTGTGAGAAGCGCAGGCCGCGCTGTTTGTAGACGAGCCTCGTCACGCGCTTTTCCGTCTCGAAGAGGGTGAAGCCGCGCAGCGCCATCTCCTCAAGATAAGAGCGCACCTTTTCGGGATTGCCGAAGGTCGCGGACATCACGAGTATACGGCTCTCCTCCGAGGTACGGCGGAGGCCGTCGACGTACGCGCGTGCGCGTTCAGGGTCGTTGAATATGAAGTGGAATTCGTCGATTATCACGCGCTGTCCCGGGATATGCGCGTATTTCAGCGTGTATATCTCCTGAGTACAGCAGAGGACGAGGGCTCCGGCGTTTTTCTTGAAATCGCCGGTCTCCAGGCCGACGTCGAAGCCCATAGATTTCAATTCGAGGTAGCGCTCGTTGGAGAGCGCTTTGATCGGCGCGGTGAATATCACGCGCCCCGGCGGCATCTGAGGCGCGCCGTCCCTGTCCATGAGGCCGGCCCATATATAGGCTACCCATGTTTTGCCGCTGCCGGTCGGAGCCGATACTATCGCGTTATCCGAGCCGATCGCGTCGAGCGCTTTTTCCTGCCATTTGTAGAGCATTATAATTTTATCCTGAGGATGGGGAGTCTGCGTTCGGGCACCTTAGGCGACTCTCGCTCGCCCAACTTTTCAGCGCCCATGTGGACGTAAAACTCTTCGGCGTTCGGATCCGAAGTTATATATAATTCTTCCGCGCCCATCGTTTCCGTGATCTCGCATGCGTGCAGGAAGAGCTTGCTTCCGAGCCCCGTGCCTATTTCGTCGGGCACGACCCAGAGGTGTTCTATCCACCATCTGCCGTCTTTTTTCTGCAGCGCGTAAAAGCCGGCTATTTTCTCGGTCTCCTCGTGTTCGATCAGATATGTCGGGTTTCTTTCGATAAAATCCTGTTTTATCGTGAGCTGGCCGCGGAAGAGTTCCATCATCTCCGGCGGATAATCCCAGTATGATTTCGACCGCCAGGCTATATCCGCCAGTTCTTCGGCGTCTTCGGGCTTTGCGGGACGTATTCGAACGTCGTCATCGTACATTTGCGGGTATATCTCTCCTCGTCAAAAGATTCAATACGGCGTGTATTGTACCACAACCACAGCGCATCAACAGCCAATCAGCGCGCTTTTTGCGAAATTTTTGCGATCAGCTTTTTCAAAAGCTCCGGCAGAACGTCGAGAGAATAAGAAAGGTAGAGCCGCTCCTCTTTTCTGTGCGGAGCGGCGCCGCTCGGGCCGAGGTTTATCACCGGAAGGCCGAGGGCCTGCATCTCTTTCAGCGGCAGGCTGTAAATCTCCCCCCAGCCGGGCATGTTTTCGGCAAGAGCCGCTATGTCGCCCTCCGAGACCTTTCCGCCGACGTAGCTCAGGTCGCAGAGGCCGGAGAAGAATTCGACCTCCGTCATCTTGAGGCCGTATTTTTCGGCGCACTCCGCCTCTATTTCGCGCGCGGCGCCCACCACGGCGGCATCGCGCGGCGAGCCGGTGAAATCCGTGCGGACTGGGAGCCACGGCGGAAGGAAGAAGACGGCGGCGTAAGGAGGCTCCGCGCCGCTGCGGTCGGCTATGAAGTCGACGACCTTTATCCCGCGCGCTCTCATATCGCCCGGCGGGAGCGACGCCGCGAAGTCGCGCAGCTCCGCGTCAAAGGCTTCTCCGGCGCGTGCCGCGGCGAGCTCCGTCAACTCGCCGAGCGTGTAGACGGCCGGCTCCGGCGCGGAAAAGGCCGAGCCGTTATAGCCCTTGGAAAGAAGTGATTTATAAGAGGCCTCCAACTGCCCGGAGCTCTCCTCAAGCGCGCGCAGCGCGACGCCCTTCATCTGCTCCATAATCTGCGCCGGCCCGTTGTTCGTCGTGAAGCAGTTGAAATAGGCGTAAGCCTTGTCTGGCACGGTGACGCTGTAGACGTCGCGCAGAGCGCCCATGTCGAGGCATATCCACGACGGCTGGCAGACGCCGCGCGCAGGGTCGGCGAGGCAGGGATCGCCCTCGGCGGCCGCCACTGCGCGCGAGGCCGCGAGCAACGCCGAAAAGCCGTCGTAGCAGTTTCCGACGTGCGCGTCGCGTCCGCGCACGTAAAAGCCCGGCATCAGCTTGCCGAGCGTGCCGAGGAATACCATCGGGCCGGTGACGCCGGACTGTCCGGCCTCTCCCGGCTCTGTGTTCAGCGCGGCCAGGAAGTCGAGCCCTTCGCGCTCCATCTCGAAAAGCACCGGCAGCACGCCGCGCATCCCAGCGGACGAGTTCTCTTCGTCGCCGACGAGCGCCATGACGAGGTTGACGTCGAAGATCGAACGGTCTTTCGCGAACTCTTCGATAAGCGCCGTCTCGATCGCGTCGCCGCACTTCATGTCCATCGTGCCGCGACCGTAAAGCGTATCGGCGTCCGCGCGGAAAATCTCCGCCAGCTTTTCCGTGTCGAAGGCGTGCTCGGCGATTTCGCCGTAGCATTTTACGTCGACTACGTCGTAATGCCCTATCATCAGCACGGTGCGCGGCGTTTTTTCTGCGGCGTCTACGCGCGCTATGAGAGACTTGAGCTTGTGCGGCGAACCTTCGAGAGGCGTATCTACAAGCATCAGATGATGCGGACGCTCTTTGAAATACGAAAGCCCGCTGAGCCTTGAATAGATGATCTCGCCAGGGAGGCTCTCCTCCGCGCTCTCCGTGACGCTCGGGGCCGCGACGAGCTCTTTTATCAACGGCAAAAGATAATTTCTGTCCATATAACGACCGCCTTTCACTTGCTACATGATAACACAACGGCGCGCAAAAACTTCATATCGGGCAAACGACAGCGCGCTGCGAATATAGTCATTCGACTTGTATGCGATAACGTAGGACGAAAAATGAGCGCCTCGTTTGTTTTTTATGTTTTCGTCACGCGGATTTGCTCAATAGCAACGCCCTTCGCCTTTTTTTTCGTGAGCGGCGTCAGCCGCGGACAAATCCATGTGATCTACTTCGTCAATTATACAAGGAGCGTCCGTCAAGTATGTATTTTACAGCGCGTTCTCCAAGCCCTTTAGAATATACTGTCATGAGTTTCGGATACGCCTTTTCGTTGCTCTTGTATAGTTGATGTAGTAAAAATATAAAAAATTTCCCGCCGAAAGCGGAGGCGGCACGGCAAACCGGACCCTGCGGGCGGGTCCGGTTATCGCTTTGCCGTTTTTCAAAAAACTTCTAAAGAATAGCTTCGCGCCGTCATTCAATGGCTTTTCAAGAGAGGCTGCGTATGTCGCTCCGCCGCTCCTCCACCGCCTTTATCAGCCTTACGACGTCCTCGACCGTCAGCCGCAGGTCGCCCCTCGCGCGCAGGCGCGCCTCGCTGTAGGGGACGGCCACACGGTTGATCGGGAAGACGGCGGAGACCCCTTCGTCGTAAGCGCCGCCGATATCGTCGCCGACGTCGCCGACGACGGCGATCACCGGGACGCCGAACTTCTTCGCGCGGCGCGAAACGCCGATAACGACCTTTCCGCCGAGGCTCTGCGAATCTATTTTGCCTTCCCCGGTAAAGACGCAGTCCGCCCCTCTAAGAAGCTCGTCGAAGCCCACTGCGTCAAGCACGACGTCGATGCCCATCTTCAGCTCCGCGCCCAAAAGCGCCGCCAGCCCGTAGCCCATGCCGCCGGCTGCGCCCGCGCCCCTGTCCTGCGCGCGGTCCGCGCCGAGGCAGCGCTTCACGGTATCATGGAGATGCCTCAAGCCTGCGTCGAGAAGCGGGACCGTTTCACGCGAAGCTCCCTTCTGCGGGGCGAAGACGTAAGCCGCGCCCCTTTCGCCGTAAAGCGGATTGTCGATGTCGCACATCGCCGTGATCCTGACGTCTTTCAGCTCACGCGCGAGGCCGCAGCTCTGCACCGAAGCAACCGAAGAGAGCGTGCCGCCGGTGGGGATAAAGGAACGTCCCTCGCCGTCGCGAAATACGACGCCGAGCGCCGCAGCCGCGCCGCAGCCTCCGTCGTTCGTAGCGCTGCCGCCGAGGCCGATTATCACCTGCTTTGCGCCGCCTCTGACCGCTTCCAGGATCAGCTCGCCGACGCCGAAGGTAGTGCCGCCGAGAACGTCGAGCCTCCCCTCCATGAGCGGCAGCCCCGCCGCGGCAGACATCTCCACGACCGCGGTCCTTCCGTCGGAGAGCACGCCGTAAAACGAGCTTACCTTCTCAAAGCGGGGACCGGTGACCGAACACTCGCGCCGCTCTCCGCCGACGGCGGCCAGGAAAGCTTCCACCGTCCCTTCCCCGCCGTCCGCCACGGGAATGCCGCGCACACAGGCGTCGGGAATATGCGCCTTTATGGCCTCGGCCATGATCCCGCATATTTCCGTCGAGCTCATGGTACCCTTGAACGAATCAGGTATCAGGATAAAGCTTTTCATGGCGCCCGCCCCCTTCGAGAAAGAAGCAAATCTGCCCGCCGCCCCTATGCAAGAAGCAGATAGGCGGCATAGACCCCTACCATCGAGGCGACGCCGATCACAAGTGTGCCCAGCGTCTGCGTCCTGTACCCCTGCTGCGGCTCCATCTCGCCGAAATTGGTGACCACCCAGAAGTAGGAATCGTTCGCGTGAGAGACCGTCATCGCGCCGGCGCCGATAGCGATGACGCAGAGCGCGCCCAGCAGCGGCGAATCAAGCCCGAGCGCCGGCAGCACCGGAGCGAGCATCCCCGCCGTGGTGGTGATCGCGACTGTGGACGAGCCCTGCGCCGTCTTGAGTATCGCCGCAAGCACAAACGGGAAGAAAATGCCTATCGTGGACAGAACGTTGGAATTGTCCGTGATATACTGCACCATCCCAGACACGCTGATGACCTTGCCGAGCACTCCCCCCGCGGCCGTAATGAAAAGGATCGGCCCGACGACCATCAGCGTGTCGTTGGTGATTCCGTAAAATTCATCCATCTTGTGCGCCGAGGCCAGCAAGACGACGCCGAGCGCCGTACCGACGGCCAGCGCGATCATAGGCGTCCCCAAAAAGGCGATGATGGGAATGCGTATCTTCGCCATAGCCAGGCCCGAGGCCAGCGCCATCAGAACGATCGGCACGACGATGGGGGCGAAGGACGCGCAGCCGCCCGGCAGCCTGCCGTATTCGGCGATCAGCTGTTCATAGCTCTTCACAAGCGAAGCGTCTTCGTCGTCGTCGCGCGCCTTTACCTTTCCGCCGATATAGATGGCGAAGAGACAACCGGCCACAAGCGGCGGAATCGAAAGCAGCGCGCCGAGCAGGATAACGAGCAGCAGATGGTCCCCGATGCCCAAAGAATTGGCCGCGGCTATCGGTCCCGGAGTCGGCGGGACAAAACAGTGGGAAATGTAAAGCCCCATCGAAAGAGCCACCGTCATCGCGACGCTTGAGGCGCCGGTGCGCTTGGCGAGCCCCTTTCTGATCGGATTGAGGATCACGAAGCCGCTGTCGCAGAAGACCGGTATCGAGACTATCCAGCCCATGAGCATTATCGCGATTTCGGGATGCCTTTTGCCGACGACCCTGACAACGATATCCGCCATTTTGATCGCGGCTCCGGTCTTTTCGAGCAGCATGCCGACGAGCGCGCCGAAAATAATGACGATGCCGATGCTCTTAAACGTCCCCGAGAAACCGTCGCCTATGATACCGGGCAGATCCGCTACAGGGATCCCCGCGATCATGCCGAAAATGAGCGATACCGCCATGATCGAAAGGAACGGATGAATCTTATACTTTGAGATCGCCACGATCATCGCCACGATGGACAGCACAAATACAACGATGAGAAGAATACCTGTCATTTCGTTTCGCCTCCTACATTTTTTCTACGTCAAAGCGTTTTGCAATATCAAGATAGCATGTTGAAGGAGACATAACAATATTACAGAAGACAATAATTATCGTAAATCATTGTCTTTCATAACATACAACTTAAATAATATTCGACGAAATATCGCGATAAAAATGAATCGCGTTGTAGTAGAGCGAGCTGAACTTTATCGAACGCGGGTCGTAGCCCGTAGTCTCGGCCAGCCGCCGCAGCCGGTACTGCAGCGTGTTCTTATGGATGAAGAGCCGCTTCGACGCTTCGGCGACGGAGCCCTCGCACTCATAATAGAGCTCGAGCATCGATATGTAGGCGGCTATCTCCTCCGGCGAACAGTTGCGGAATATCCTTCTGATATATTCGGCCTTGACGGCGTCGGGAATCTCGCCGAGAAAAATCTCCATGTTGAGACTGTCGTAAAGGCGCGGCTGCTTCGACGGGGAGCGCAGACAGGTGCACAGCGCCCTCTCCGCGCGCTCGAAAGCGGCCGCTATGTATTGATAGCCCCTGTATTCGGCGTCGATCCCTATCGCCAGCGAAACCTGGCAGCGCGCCTCGACCTCGCGTTTGAGCCGCGAGGCGAAAGCAAGCATCCCTTCGTCGGGCTGCGCCGGAAGAAGCAGCGCTATACGGCTGTCAAGCTTATAAACTATGATATCCTTGCCGGCGGCGCACAGCTCCGATACGCGCCGCTCCGCCTCTTCGATAGTGACCTGCGTCCTCGTGGCGTCGTCGTTCATGAGCGGCACGGCCGAAATAAGCAGCACCCGTCGCGGCACGGTGATATCTATATGCAGGCTTCTCGCGCCCTCGGCCAGAGTCGCGAACTCGGCCGGCGACGCGTGGACCCATTCGTTAAGAAAGCGGCTGCGCGCGCGGCTTTCGATCCACATCTGCTCCGAAAGCGCGATATCGAGGATGAGGATCTCGGTCATCTTCCTGATGATCTGCCCATACTTGCGCAGCTTCTCATAAGGACCGGTGACGCCGATCACGCCCACGATCTTATCATTAAATGTGACGGGCAGGTTTATGCCCTGCTTTGCGCCGTCGAACTCTCCGTCATAGTGTACGACGAGCTCGTCGAGCCGCTCGTCGATCAGCTTCTTGGCGCCGGCATGGAAGGTGTTCATCCGCGCCGGGTCGGTACTCGCGATGATAACGCCCTCCGAATCCATCATATTTATCTTCTCGCCGATAACGCCCTCGATCTCCTGGACGATATTCATGGCGCTCCGCTTGGGAAATTGCATAAGCCTCACCTCCGCCGTCAACAACGATTATAACCTCTCCGCGCACGCTGCGGACTAAAAAGCATATCGGCGCAGTTATGGAAAAACAACAAAATAAAAATTTTTCTTGACATTATCCGTATACGCTGTAAAACTGGACGCAGTAATTTGAAAGGGAGCTTTAAAGAATGGCGAAACCCTTTATAAAGCCCGTCGTCGCCGCGCGCGAGGCGGCGAAGTTCGTAGCGGACGGCTCTTCTCTGATGATCGGAGGTTTCAACTTCGGCGGGGCGCCTTACACGCTTATCGACGCGCTCTGCGAAAGCGGCGCGCGCGACATAGATCTGATCTGCGTCGATACGAGCTACTACGACACGAAGGTCAAGGGCCCCGTCGGCGTCGCCAGACTCGTAACCGAGGGGCGCCTGCGCTCGCTCATAGCGTCGCACATCGGGCTGAACAAAAAGACGCAGGAGCTTTACACGAGCGGCGAGCTGAAGGTCGAGCTGATACCGATGGGGACCTTCGTCGAAAGGATCCGCGCCGGCGGCGCCGGGCTCGGCGGCGTGCTGACCCCGACCGGAGTCGACACCGTCTACGAGAAGGGGCGCGAGACGCTGGAGCTCGACGGGAAACGCTATATAATCGAGCGCGCGCTCACCGCGGAGGCGGCGTTCATACGCGCCTACAAAGCGGACGCAGCGGGAAACCTCATCTACTACGGCACTAACAGGAACTTCAACCCGACGATGGCGACCGCGGCGAAAAAAGTCATAGCGGAGGTAGACGAGGTAGTGCCGATCGGCGAGATCGACCCGAACAGCGTAGTGACGCCGGGAATATTCATAGACGCCTTAGTGATAAAGGGGAAAAACGAATATGCTTCCAGAACTTAGCGAAGATGAAGCTAAGGTACGCATCGCGAGAAAAATCGCGTCGGAGCTCAAAGACGGCGAGCTGGTGAACCTGGGGATAGGGATACCGCAGTCAGTGCCCAAGTACCTGCCGGAGGGCGTCCATTTGATACTGCAGACGGAAAACGGCGCGATAAACGCCGGGGCCACCGAGGAGAAGCGCGACCTGCGCACGATCGACGCGGGCGGCGCGCCGATAACCATCCTGCCGGGAGGCGCGCTCGTCTCCTCCGAGCTCAGCTTCGCGATAATGCGCGGCGGGCACGTCGACGCGACAGTCTTAGGCGCCCTCGAGGTCGACGCCGAGGGCAGCCTCGCCAGCTGGATGATACCGCAAGTGCGCGTGCCTGGGATGGGCGGCGCGATGGACATAGCGACTGGCTCGAAGATGGTCTACGTCGCGACACGCCACTTCGACAAGAGGGGCAAAAGCAAGCTGGTGCAAAAATGCACGCTGCCTTTGACCGGGCGCTGCGTCGTCGACGTCGTCGTCACGGAATACTGCGTGCTGCGCAACAGCTACGGACGCATGGTGATGACGGCGCTCGCGGAGGACGCGCCACTCCGGGAGCTGCTCGACAGGACTGAAATGAAGATATACGTCAGCTCTCAGCTGACAAAGGAAAAATTTTAGCCGCCAGAGGGAATCTAACGCAGGCATCGCTAAAGCGAACGAAAACGCCGCGCGCCGCGAAGGCTTTCAGTGCAAGCACGGCTGTCTCGTCATTCATCAATTTATATACCTTTATCAGCGTTTTTCACAAGGGATCGTCTTTCATTGGCACTACAAATAACTTCCTGTCGAGTTGGTAGCCCGGTGCGTTTACCGCGCGCGCCTTCGCCGGTTATGCGTCTTAATAGATCTGCGCGCCGGCAGCTGCGCTATTTGAGGTGCAGACGCTCGCCCGGCTACAATAAAATAACATAGAAGAAATGCGCGCATACACCGGCCAAAAAGCCGCCGATGGTGTGGCTCAATATGGCTTTCATGGTCATCTTGCGAGAATTTATCGCCTCCATCATCGCGACGTGCGTGCTGAGATATCCGCTCCAACACATTCCCATCGCCGTAAAAACGGCAATTTCGTTCGCCCCGATCCTGCCCTCCCTGAGCAGTTGAGGAACTATACCTATAGCCGCACCAACCGCGCCGAGCGACGTCAACGGGAACGCGATGGCGGATGGATCCTGAAATCCGAGAAGCGGGTCCAGTATGATATTCAGATACCTTCCAAGAACGGGAAGCACGGCGATGCCCTCATAGGCTGCGCCGGTATAAACCCCTTCCGCGCCGGGACCGTTCGTCAGCATCATGACCACGGTACAGATCGTCGCAACTCCGGGAATCACAAGCAGAGACAGGTTGAAGCCGGTCTTAGCCCCGTCTAAAAGGGCCTCCATAAAACGCTGCAGCCCATTTCCCACGCGGATTTCACGAAAATTAAGCACGTCGAATTCTTCTTTAGACTCGTAACCCTCGGCTTTTGCACCTTCGTCTGTACCATATTCCCTCTTGCTGAAAAACTGCATAATGCGGACGCTGACGATGCTTCCGATTACCGCGCCGAGCGTACCCGTCAACACCGCGCCCAAGTAACTCTCGCCTGTGATGGAACCCTGCGCCACCATGAAGGTACCGACGATGAGCCCCATTCCGAAAGACGTGCCGAGGTTTGTCAAAGAGACATACTGATAGCGCTTGAAATAGCGGCAAAACCCTCTGTCTGCCGCGAGAGAAAGAATTGCCGGGTTATCAGAAAGATACGTCGCCATGACGCCGATGACGGAGACGCCGGGCAAATTGTACAGCGGTTTCATCAAGGGGGACAGAATCATGTTGGCAAGCGCCAGAACGCCAAACTCTGAGAAAATAGCGCTCACCGCGCCGGCCAAAATGCATACCGCAGAGATTAAAAAACAAGTATTGATGACGAGGTCGTGCGCCGTCGCCATCATCGTACCAAACATATTCGCTACGCCCATCTTCATGCCGAACATGGCAAAGAAACTAATGATGAGTACAAACCATATAAGACCTTCCGGCCCCACGGCTTTTACAACCTTTGTCTTTTCTTCCATCTTCCTCAACTCACTTATCCTCACAATTGCCTACGAAAAAGGGCTGCCGTTAAGCCCGTAATCTGCTTAGCGCAACAGCCCCTTTCTGAAGGGAAAGAACTGCTTTTCACGGATAGTCATATTTTTGCGCTGGAGAAGCCATACTGTCCTCTGCTTCCTCTGCCCTTAAACGCCTTCTTTTTTCCTCTGGCGATCCCCCAGATTCTTTCGGCGGTCACAGCGGCCGCGAAAACGAAAGAACAGATCGATACAACAAGCATCATCGCTACCAGAAACATTTCTCCGCGCATCGTACTCGCCCCCTTATTTTTATTGTTGTTTTTCACCGATCTTTTATGCCGTTAATGTTATCAAGCTTGACAAAAGAAGTAAAACGACAAAACAAAATGTCGAACATAACGTTTTATCATGTATCGCGCGCTGCACGGCGCCCCCGAGGGCTCCTCGGCAGAAAAAACGGGCACGGCCCGTAAAGGACCGCGCCCGTCTGCGCAGGTAAAACAGCATGACCGCACTATCAAAACAACCGACAGGACGCCGCCGATAACGCCGCAGCGCACGTCAGCCCCCCCAACTCCCAAATGCTGACCTTCGCGCACGCAAGAAGCTAAAGGCAATATGCCTCGATCTGTTCCCGCAGTTCGGCCGGTGTCGCTGCGCCGGCGTCTGCCGCAGCAATTATCGGCGGCAAAAAGGTGTTTTTTACAAAAATTCACCATATCACAGCGCACTCAAATTTCATAATAGCTGTTATATTATACCAAACAGCACAATGAATATCTCGCAGGGGGCGATATTTTTTGGATATAAGAAAATATGAGGTGATTATAAAAGCCGCCGAATGTAGAAATCTGACTAAGGCGGGAGAATTTTTCGGCTATACACAGTCGGGGGTCAGCCATATGATCAAGGTGGTCGAGGAAGAGCTCGGCTTCCGCGTGCTCAACAGAAGCAGAAGCGGCGTCTCTCTGACTCCCGAAGGGGAAAGGATAATCCCGGTGCTGCGCGAAATCGCCCGCTGGAACGAAAACCTTGTGCAGATAGCAGCGGATATAAACGGCCTGGTATGCGGAAACCTGCGCGTCGGCGTATTCAGCAGCGTCGCAATCCATTGGCTGCCGCGTATTCTAAGAGATTTCCAGGCGGATTACCCGCATATCAGCATAGATATCATCGAAGGAGGAAGCGAGGATATGCGCGACAAGCTGTCGAACGGCGAGATAGACCTTGCACTGATGAGCATTCAGCCGAATTTCGGTTTTGAGGCCCAAGTGCTGAAGGTAGACTCATTTTTTGCCGTCCTGCCGCACGAACATCCTCTTGCAAAGAAAGCGCACTTCCCGCTCGAAGCGTTCAACGGTTCGGAGTTCATACTCGTCAAGCGCGGCTACGACGACGACATTTACAAGATACTCGCCGAATACTCGCTCACGCCGAATATAAAATTCACGTCGAACAACGAGCATGCCGTCGTGTCAATGATAGAGAGCGGTCTCGGCGTCAGCATCCTGCCGGAGCTCGTCGTGCGCAGCTACCATGAAAACGTCTCCGTGCTTCCTCTTTCGCCCGAGGTCAGCAGGAAACTCGGCATCTGCGTGACGTCCTTCGACGAGCTTTCGCCGGCTTGCAGGCGCTTCTGCCGGTACGTAAGAAAGACGGTCGCGCCGGACGGTGCGATGACAGAGGATTAACCGCGGAAACCCGCCGGCGATCCGCGCAACGCGAACAAAAGCCCGCTGGCGGCCGAAGGCCGCCAGCGGGCTTTTGTTCGCGCTTTTCCGCTTACTGCTTAGCGAGTTCGTCGAGCCTCTTTTGAATCGTATCCAACTCTTCGTTGATCGACGAAAGCTTCGACTCCTCTTCGGCTTTGTCTTTGCGCAGCTTCTCAAGGCGTTTGATGAGGCGGTCGGTCTCAAGCTTGTTCGCCGCGGCGCCCTGGTAGAGCTTCTGCGGGTCGTCGTCCGCCACGTCCCAGATGAAGCTTATCGACTTGCCCTCCAGCAGCGGGCTGATAGCGGGCGAGAATTCAAGGTTCACGCTGTTCACGCCCTTAAGCAGATCCCTGCCGCTCTTCTCGTCGAAGCGCGGGAAGAAGACGAGTCCCTCTTTATTCCCCTGGAACTTGAAGTTGAAGCGTTTGTCGTAGTCGGCCGGCTTGTAGGTCTTGCCCTTTATCCTCAGCTTGACCATTATGTCGAAGGGGCCCAGGTACATCGTCGGGCCGTTGTTGACGAACTCTATATGTATGGGGATGAGCTCGTCGAGCTTCAAGCTCGACAGGAATTTGTACTTATAGTCGTCGGCCTCGCTCTGCGTCCAGAGGTTGTCCTTCGACTCCTTCTGCACGAGGGCCTCTATGAACTCCGCCGAGTAGTAGGTGGCCTTGACTTCGAGGTTGGCTCCGTCTTCGTCGACGATCTTGCGCGACTTCGTCCAGCGCAGAAGCGCCTGGTCGAAGGCGTCGGCCGACGCCGGAAGCGCCGGCGCCAGCGATATCAAAGCCGCCACCGCGGCCAGCAGGAGCGCCGCCAATTTAAATCTGTAATTTCTCAAGCGAATACCTCCGTCGATGTAGTTGCTGCGGATAAGTATAGAACAGAATCGAAAAGAAATAAAGCAAAAAAAAACAGAGACCCTTGCGGGTCTCTGTCTCTGTCAACTAGCCAGATTAGAAGCTGACGTTCGTGCGGAAGCGGACGACGTGGTCCTTTCCGACAGCGCCGCCAAATCCAATCAGATCTTCGTTGCCGTGGTCGACCTGGTCGTAGGCGAGCTCGAAGTAGATGGCCGGCGTGTACTGATAGCCGATGCCGAGGCCCCACTCCGTGGCGTCGTCAAGTCCGAAGGTGTCGTAGTCTACATTCGCGAAGCGGACGAAGGAGCTCCACTTGTCGTTCCACTTCTGCTCGGCCTTCACGAACCACCACTTGGAGGTCCCGAAAGGATCCGTCCAGTTCATATTCCTGCCTACATAGTCGTACGCGCCGCCGCCGATCGAGTAGCGGTTGGTAAGGCCGAGGAAGGTGTTGTCCTGCTGCGAATATTCGATCCACAGCGAGGTGAACTTCAGGAGGTCCTGCTTGATGTCGAGGATGGCTTTCCAAGCCCTCGGGCTGTCCTCTGTAACTCCGGCCAAAGCGCCCGTGTACGTCGGGACGGCCTCGCCGAGGTCCTGCCAGTAGTAAATGCCCTTCAGCTCGACGGCCGGCGTGAACTTGTAGCCGGCATAGACGCCGTACGTCTTGACCGAAAGGTCGACGTCAAGCCCTGTCGAGTCGTCGTCGAACCAGTAGCCGGTGCCGCCGAGCGTGAACTTCTCGTTGGGCTGCCAGTTGAGGTCGAGGATGTAGCTCATGAAGCTCCCCACTGTACCGTCGCTGACGCCGATGTAGTCGTCGCCGAAGTTGTCGTTGCGGCCGACGATCGCCGTCGCCTTGAAGGTGTTCCACTTCTTGGAGAGCATGAAGCCGTCCGTGCGGAAGTCGCCGAATATCGCGTCGTTGTCCGTGTAGAGGCCGTTCTCGTCTTCAAAGTCGACCGCAAAGCGTCCTACGCGAAGTTCGATGTCGTACGGGAGCTTCGTGTTCACGAAGAGGTGAGACCAGCGCATATTCTGCAGGTCTCCGCGTCCGCCGCGAGCAGCGGGGGCCCCGGAGGCGTCGGCGCCGGTACGGTACTGGGCGTAGAAGTAGGTGTTCTCGTCTATCGTCTTCGTGAGGAAGAGGCGGAAGCGCTCTTTTTCAAAGTCGTTCTTCAGACCGCTTTCGTTGTAGTAGTACTGACCGTCGTCGGTGTCCGTCGCGAACTTCGCGTCGAAGCGGAAGTTGCCGCGGATCTTCCATCCGCCTACGCCGTCTTCGAGGACCGCTACTCTCTTGTCGATCTGGTCGACCTTGACGCCGAGGGCGTCGAGTTCGTCTTTGAATTCCATGACGAGCTTCTTGAGGAGCTCGAGATCCTGCTTGCTGGCCTTGTCGGCGTCTACCGATACGAGAGCGCGCGCCACGATCGACGCCATCTCATAACGGGTAGCGGGCTGAGCGCCCTTGTAGGAGCCATCCGGATAGCCGGAGACTATTCCACGCGACGCCAGAAGTCCTACCGCGTCGTAGGCCCAGTGTCCCTGGGGTACGTCCATGAACGGGTTCGTTGCCGCGAGAGCCGGGGCCGCGAAAGCGACGACGGCTACCATTGCGAGTACTGCCATAAATTTCTTCATTAGTTGTACAACCCCCTTGGTTGTGTTTTAGATTTTGTATTGCGCGGAATCTCCGCGTCAGGGGGGTGCGGCCTTGCGTACAAGTCTCCAAGGTTTCCTTGCTTCGCCGATCCGCCCGCCTTACGCTTCGCCTCCGCCTTAAAAGTCCGCTCTCCTTTATTGGCTGGGGGTTGGTTGCACCTCTCTTTCCTGCCGTCAAGGGTCGCCGCGGAATTCCAAGCTTTGTTGGGGTCTAAATTGTCAAGCTGCAAATCCTTTCGCGGATTTAAATCCAACCCGCCTTTCTGAAATTATACAAAAATATTTTCATAAAGATATAGGTCTACAGACTCATATTTCAGGAAAATTCCGTACTGCACGGCGTTTGCGCGGCCTCGCCGCTTTCGGCGCGCTCCGGCTGCGCCTCCGCGCGCTGCTAAGCGGCTCTATTCCGCGCCGCCAGCGTCTTAGCGCCGTACCATAAGGTCACGCTCCACGGCAGGAAGGCGACGAGCTCGAGCGTAGCCTGCAATCCTATATGGTCCGCCAAAACGCCTACCGGCGTCACAAAGAGATTCGCCAGCCCCCACGATACGCCGTTGGTAAGGGAGCTTGCGAGGCTGCGCGACTCGGGGCAGCGCCTCTGCGCCATCGCGAGCGTGACCGGCGTGCTCGCCTGCAGGAAGGCATAGCCCGCCATCAGCGATGCCGTGGAGAGCATTCCGTAATCGCGCACACCGAATATCAGAAATATCGGCGCTATCGCTATAGCGCCGAAGACTACCTTTTTTTCGCCGACGCCGTCGGCGAGCCTCCCGCCGGCGATCCCCGCCAGCGCCGCGGTGAGCGTGACCGCGAAGAGGACGGCGCCGCCCATCGCGATGGAGCTGCCGCGCTGCACGAAGAGCGTCGGCGTGAAGACCTTTATCGCCTGGAAGACGGCGTCGCGGACGCTCGTTATCGCCACTATCCAGCCCACCCTGGAGAGCAGGAAGCGCAGGTAATGCGCGAAGGAGCCCGCGCCTTTCCCCTCCTTCTCCTCCGCGCCGCCCGTGGGTATCTCCCCCATATTGCGCAGCAGGAAAAAGCATACCAGCAGCGCGGCCGGGATCATTATAAGAGGAAAGCCCCTCCTGCCGAACATCGAGATCATGAATACGACGTACAGCGGCCCTATCGCGCTTCCGACGGTGCCGGAAGCCTGGAAGAGCGACAGGAAGAAGGCGAGCCTCTTTTTGTCCGCGGCCGCGCCGCAGCCGCCGGTCCCCTGCGGATGGAAGAGCGAGGTGCCGGTGCTCATGAGGCCGATGCAGAGGAGCGCCGCGCCGAAGCTCGGCGAGAGAGAAAGCAGCGACGCGCCGGTAATGGAGAGCAGCGGGCCGAACGCGGCGAGCCACGGCCGCTTCAGCCCGTCAGCGATATAGCCGGCAATCGGCTGCAGCAATATATTCATCGTGCCGAAGAGGGCGCTCAGTATGCCGGCCTGGCTCATCGTGAGAGAAATCGACTGCGCGAGCATCGGGATGATCGTCGGCAGCGCCGTGGAGTGCATATCGTTGAATCCGTGGAGAAAGATGACTCCGTAGAGGGCGCGTTTGTTTTGTTTTTCCGGCGCCCGCCCCCTGCGCGCCGCGGCATACTCTTCCATAAAAATCCCCCGCATCTCTGTACAGCAAATCTTTTCGCTATTATACTCTTTACGTGACATTCGAGGCGGTGAAAAAAGTGAAAGAAATGCGTCCTACCATGGGCGTCGTGAAATCGGCCCTTTTCAACATACTGGGGAACATAAACGGCAGGAGCTTCCTCGACCTTTTTTCAGGCAGCGGGCAGATCGCGCTGGAAGCCCACAGGAGGGGCGCCGCCCCCGTCGTCTGCGTCGAAGCCGAGCGCTCGCGGCACGCCGAAATAGCAAAAAGGGCTCCGCGCCGGCTGACGTGCCTGCGCATGGACGCGCGCCGCGCCGTATCACGCTTCGCAAAAAGGGGAGAAAGCTTCGATATAATATTCGCCGACCCTCCCTACAAGCTCGGCTGGGGAAAAGAATTCCCCCGGCTCATCGCGGAGAATATAGGGATTTTGGCCGCTGGCGGCGTTATAATTTTCGAACACGCGGAGGAGGAAGAGGCCGCGGATATAGCGCCCGGATGGGCGCGCGAAGAGAGAAGGTACGGAGGCGCGGTCCTTACACTCTACAGGAGGGAAGAAAATGATCAGAGCGGTATACCCGGGCTCGTTCGACCCGATAACGAACGGGCACATATATATATCGGAACGCGCGGCGGCGCTCTTCGACGAGCTGATCGTCGCGGTCCTCGTGAACCCTGAAAAGCAGTCCACCTTCAGCGAGGAGGAGAGGCAGATCATGGCGCGCGAAGCGCTCGTGCATCTGCCGAACGTCAGCGTAAAATATTTCAACGGGCTTCTCGTCGACTTCATGCGCCAGCAGCAGAGCAGGATAATAATCCGCGGCCTGCGCGCGCTGTCGGATTTCGAATACGAATTCCAGCTCGCGCAGATGAACAGACAGCTCGCTCCGGAGATAGAGACGTTCTTCATCGCGACCGACGCGAGGTATTCGTATCTGTCGAGCCGCGCGATAAAGGCCGCCTTCCAGTTCGGCGGCGCGGTGCGCGAAATGGTGCCCCCCGGCGTTTACAGAAGGCTCAGGGAAAGGATACCGCCGAACAACCTGTAGGTTTTTTACGGGACGGCGCCCGCGCGCCCTCTTCGGGGCGGCGGGCGTTTTGCGTGCGCCGCTCGTTCGGCTTCAGCAGATTATTATTTTCCTCTTATGCTCGACGCCGAAGCTGCCGTTGGGGATCGTCCCCTCCCACAGCTCGCAGGCCAGCAGCTCGCGGCGCGCTACTTCGGCTGCGTATCGCGACACCCGAGCGGCCTGCCCGTAAGTCGTGACTATGGGGAGCCGCGACGTTTTTTTCATCTCCGCCAGCAGCGCGCGCCCCGCGGAATTCATCGCGAGCGGGCGTATATACGGCGGGCCGAGGCGCTGCGCCGCCCTGTTCGTCCAGTGGCCGAGCGCCAGCAGCGCGTGGAGCGCGGCGCGGCGCACCCTGCCGGCCGGATAGCGCTTCGATACGCAGGCGTCCGTCCACTCTTCAAAAGTCTTCGCCTCCCGCGCCGCAGCGATCATCCTGTGCTCGGCGCCCTCGGAAATTTCCGCGCAGCGCGCGAGCTCCTCCGGCTCCAAGCGAATCAGCAGCGCGCGCAGGACGCTCCAATAACGCCCGTGCGCCGCGCAGGCGCGCCCTTCTTCCATCGCTTCCGTCAAAATCCTGCGCGAAGGGGGTGGCAGCTGGGCGAAAGCCGACTCCTTTTCGCCGCGCGCGAGGGCCGCGCGTATCGCGGCGGAGCTGGCGACGCCTCCCAGCTCCCCGCTGTTGTAGGCGCCCCCTTCCCTTTTCAGCGGCAGGACGCGCAGAGGATATTTTTTTTCCTTTATCCTCATCATATAGCCGAGCGCGAGGATGTTGTTGCTGCCGGCCAGCAGCGCGCCGGCGCCGGGCAGAAGCCCGTCGGCCGCTCTGGCGCGCGCCTCGACGAAAGAGAGGCCGCTTGCGAGATGTTTTTTCAACAACGGCTTGAAAGGCTCCGGCTCATTTAGTAGAATATCGATAATATTGTCCGTGAGGCGCTCCGGATTCTCCGCGCCGAAAGATATATGAGTCACGACTCCGGCGGCCGCGAGTGTGTCGACGGCGGCTTTGGAGAACACTCCGGCGTTGTGTGCGGAGAATACCGCCGGCAGCTCGAGCACGAGGTCGCAGCCGCAGGCGAGCGCCATTTTCGCCCTCGTCCATTTGTCGAGCAGCGCGGGCTCGCCGCGCTGGACGAAGTCGGAGGAGAGCACGGCGACGACGGCGCGCGCGCCGCACAGCTCCCTCGCCCTCGCGATGTGGCCTGCGTGTCCGACGTGGAGCGGATTATATTCGGCAGTAATCCCGGCGACGGGAGAAGTCATAAAAACGCCCTCCTTTGACGTCCATAGGATACCACAAAGGAGCGGCGCAAAATTAAGGGAGGCAATCCTGTTCCAATGAAGATTCTCGTTCTCAACTGCGGAAGCTCGTCACTGAAGTATCAGCTGATCGAAATGGACGGCGAAAAGGTAATGGCGAAGGGGCTCGTCGAGCGCATAGGCATCGAGGGCTCGCGCATCAAGCACACGAAGACCGGCATGGACGCCGTAACGCGCGAAGCCCCCTTCCCGACGCATACCGCGGCCATCAAGTACGTCCTCGACATCTTAGTCGACCCCGAATACGGCGTTCTGAAGGACCTCGACGAGCTTTACGCGACCGGCCACCGCATAGTCCACGGCGGCGAGAAGTTCACAAAATCCGTCCTCGTCACACCCGACGTGCTGAAAGGCATCGAAGAGGTCATCCCCCTCGCGCCGCTCCACAACCCCGCGAACCTGCAGGGGCTCAAGGCCGTCATGGAAGTCCTTCCCGGCAAGCCGAACGTCGTCGTCTTCGACACGGCCTTTCATCAGACGATGCCTCCGAAGGCCTACATATACGGCATCCCCTACGAACATTACGAGAAAAACCGCGTCCGCCGCTACGGCTTCCACGGGACGAGCCACGGGTACGTCGCGCGGCGCGCGGCGGAGATACTCGGCAGGGATATAAAGGACCTCAAGATAGTCACCTGCCACCTCGGCAACGGCAGCTCGATCACGGCGGTAAAAGACGGGATGTCCGTAGGCACGAGCTTCGGCTACGGCACCGCCGAGGGGGTGCTGATGGGCACGCGCTGCGGCGACATAGACCCGTCCGTGATGATTTATCTGATGGAACAGCTGGGCACGCCGCAGAAGGTAAGCGACGAGGTCCACAAAAAGGGCGGCCTTTTAGGCGTCTCCGGCATATCGAGCGACCTTCGCGACGTCGAGGAGGCGGCTGAGAAGGGCTGTGAACGCGCGCGGCTGGCATGGGATATACTTGTCGACGGCGTCAAGAAATATATCGCGGGCTTCGCGGCCAAGATGGGAGGAGTCGACGTCGTCGTATTCACAGCCGGCATCGGCGAAAACGGCATCACTTTCCGCAAAGCGGTATGCGATAATATGGAATTCATGGGCGTCAAGATCGACGCCAAGAAAAACGACTGCCGCGGAAAAGAAACTATCATCAGCGCGCCGGATTCAAAGGTGACGGTGATGGTGGTCCCGACGGACGAAGAGATGGTCATCGCGCGCGACACGCTGAAGTGCGCGTCGGAAGCGAAGTAAGAAACGGGAGCAATATGAAGGAATATCTGGAAGAAGCGCCGCAGAGCTGGAGCGAACGCCTCGTGCTCTCGGCGGTGCCCAAAGACGGGACTCTTTACAGCGACGGCTTCGCCTTAAGCGCCGGCCTGCCGGTCAGCTACTGGGGACAGCTCTACACGCTTCTTTCGGATATGGAGGTCGAGCTCCGCGCATACCGCTCCGAGGGGCGCGTCATCCTTACCGTCGCGACGGAGGCGGAAGTGAGCGCGCCATGCGCGCGCTGCCTGGAACCGGCGCGGGAAAAGATTCGCGGAGAGCTCAGATACGTCCTCTCGCTGCGCCGCGGCGAGGAGCGCGCCGTCGGGGAGCCTGAGAGCGACGGCGACGAAGAGATAATAGCCCTCGATTCGTGGGAGGACGAGATAGACCTCGCCCCGATGATATGGGAAGCGCTGATAACCTCTCTGCCCTGCGGACTGCTCTGCCGCCCGGACTGCCGCGGCCTCTGCCCGCAGTGCGGCGCCAATCTGAACGAGGCTCCCTGCGGCTGTAAAAAAGACGCCGGCGACCCGCGCTTCGACGTTTTAAAAAATTTTATGCGGGGAAAGGGAAATGATACTGCTAAAAATCAAAAATAGTGATAGAATTGACCAGTTGGATATATTCCGGCTGACCGTCACCGCCGGTCATCATACAACGCCAGGCTTCATTTAAGGAGGGACATGCAAGATGGCAACACCGAAGAGAAGGGTATCCCACGCGCGCACGCACAACCGCAAGGCCCACTGGCTCGCCGGCCTCAGCGCGCCGGAGCTCACGATCTGCAAGCACTGCGGCGAAACTATCCAGACGTACCGCGCCTGCCCGGCATGCGGCTACTACAGAGGCCGCCAGGTGCTCAAGATCGCGGAGGAAAAGACGAAGGATTAGCTATCTTTCCGTATAACGGAGGAAAAATCAGGACGGCGCCGCCGTCCTTTTTTATTATTTTTTCGCTTACACGCTTAATAATTGGAAATTATCATATTTAACAGCCTCCAAAAGCTTCGGAAAACGAAATTTTACTATTGACAATGAAAGGCGATTATAATATCTTATTCCTTGGTGTTATGACCAGCTCTTAAATGCGGCGAAAGGATCGTGCGATGCGCTCGGAAGGCAGAAAAAAAAGGCACAAACAGCTCGTGAAGCTCATTGAGACAAACCCGCTCCTGACCGACGAGGAGATATCTTCGGCCCTCGGCGTGAGTTTGAGCACGGTGCGTCTCGACAGGGGGCTGCTCGCCATCCCCGAGCTGCGCGAGCGCACGCGCCTGATGGCCGAGCACGCGACGAGCCGCCTCAAGTCGCTGCGCGCCGAAGAAGTAGTCGGCGAACTTATAGGGCTGGAGCCAAACAACTGGGCGCTCTCAACGCTCATGCCGACGCCCGATATGGCCTTCCGCACGACGGAGCTCGTCGGCGACTACTACATTTACGCGCAGGCCGCGTCTTTAGCCATCGCGACGATCGACGCCGAAATGGTCGTAGTAGAGGCGGCGCGCCTCAAATTCTGCGGCCCCTCTTACCTCGGAGAGAAAATCATAGCACGATCAAAAGCAGGAACTCACAAAGACAATAGATATGTCGTAAGCGTCCATTCGCGCATAGGAGAGAGAGAAATATTCGTCGGCCGCTTCGTGGTGGCCGCCGTCGACGCTTACGGCAGCGAGAAAGTGGAGGACGGAACATGCTGATAGCACTTGACGCGATGGGCGGGGACCATGCTCCGGAGGAGCCGTGCAAAGGCGCGATTCTTGCATGCAGGGAAAAACCGCATCTTTCGATCGCCCTCATCGGCGACAGCGAAAAAATAAGACCTTTTGTCGAAAAGGCGGAGAAAAGCGTACGCTCGCGTCTGGAGATAGTCCACACGACAGAAGTCATAACGGGCAGCGATTCTCCGTCGCTCTCCATAAGGAGGAAGAAGGGATCGAGCCTTGTGCTGGGCTTTGAGATGGTGCGCTCGAAAGAAGCCGACGGCATCGTCTCCTCCGGCAATACGGGCGCGATAGCGGCGGGGGCCGTGCTGCTGCTCGGAAGGATACCCGGCATCGACAGGCCGGCGCTCGGCGCGCTGCTCCCCGTCGTCAACCGCAAGACGATACTGATGGACGTGGGCGGCACGGTGCACTGCAAGCCGATAAACCTGATGCAGTTCGCGCAGATGGGAACGATTTACATGAAGCTTTTCATCGGCGTGGAAAATCCGTCGGTCCGCCTGCTCTGCAACGGAGAGGAGGCGACGAAGGGCGACGAGACGATCGCGGCGGCGCGCGAAATGATAGAGAAAAGCTCGATGAACTATCAGGGCTACGCCGAGGGCAAGGACATACCGGCCGGCATCTCGGACGTCGTCATATGCGACGGCTTCACCGGCAACGTGCTGATAAAGTTCGCCGAAGGAGTCGGCGAGCTGCTGAACAGCCAGTTCAGAGAAGAGTACACGCATCATCTGCTTCCAAAGGTAGGGCTCTTCTTCATGTGGCCGGCGATGAAGCGCGTGATGGGGCGCTTCGACTGGGAAAAGTACGGCGGCGCGCCGGTGCTCGGCGTAAACGGCAGCGTCGTCAAGGTGCACGGACGTTCGCGCGCGAACGCGATATCGCACGCGATAACGGGAGCGGCGAATTTCATCGAACGCAGCGGCGTCGATAGAATAAGAGAGGCAATAGAATCGGGTATAGAAAATGGCAATAATTAAAGGCATACCGGTCAGGATAGCCGGAACGGGGAAATATATCCCGGAAAAAGTGATGACGAACGCGGATTTTGAAAAAATAATGGAAACGAGCGACGAATGGATCAGAGAGCGCACGGGCATAAAGGAACGCCACTTCGCCGCTGAGGGCGAAAACTGCTGCGACCTGGCCGCGAAGGCGGCGCTCGCGGCGCTCGACGACGCCGGGATGGCGCCCGGGGAGATAGACGCCGTGATAGTGTCTACGAATTCGCCGGAGACGCTCTGCCCCTGCTCGGCGGCGACGGTGCAGGGGACGATCGGCGCGGCCAAAGCCGGCGCCTTCGACGTGATATCCGGCTGCACGGGGAGCCTCACGGCGATGCTCTCGGCGATATCCTGCATTTCCTGCGGAGTCTGGGAGAACGCGCTCGTGATAGGCGCGGAGCGTTTTGAAAGCGTCATCGACTGGACGGATCGGAGCAGCGCGATTTTGTTCGGAGACGGCGCCGGCGCGTGCGTGCTTTCGCGCTCCGCAGCCGGAGGCGGCAGATTCATCTCCGGCAAGATCGCGGCCGACGGAGCGAAGCGCGACCTGATAACAATAGGCGGCGGCGGGAATCCGGCGAAACTCAGGATGAAGGGGCAGGAGGTCTTCAGATTCGTGAACGCGGCGCTTCCTCCTTTCATAAAAAATTTCTGCAAAGAGTCGGGGACGGACCCCCGCGATATAGATTTCTGGGTGCTGCATCAGGCGAACATACGGATAACCGAATCCCTCTTCAGACGCCTCGGCGTCCCGCAGGGGCGCACCTTCGCCAACCTTGAAAAGTACGGCAATACGTCCGCCGCTTCGCTTATGATAAATCTTGACGAAGCGATGAAGGCCGGGCGCATAAAAGCCGGAGAAAAGATTGCCTTCGCCGCGTTCGGAGCGGGCATGACGCTCGGCGCCCTGCTCTACTCGGCATAAGGGGAGATAATGTACAAAATGTTCGAGAACAACGCGGTAACTAAACTTCTTAAGACGAAATATCCGATCATCCAGGGGGGCATGGCGTGGGTCGCCGACGCGGACTTAGCCGCGGCCGTGAGCAACGGCGGCGGGCTCGGCGTAATCGCGGCCGCGAATATGCCTCCGGAGCTTCTGGAGCGTCAGATAGAAAAAATAAAGACTCTCACCGACAAGCCCTTCGGAGTGAATATAATGCTCATGTCCTCCACCGCGCGGGAGGCGGCGGAGATAGCGGCGAAGCACCGCGTCCCCGTCGTCACCACTGGGGCCGGGCAGCCGGGCAAGGTCATCGAGAAGCTCAAGCCCCTCGGCACGACGATAATACCCGTCGTCGCCTCCGTCGCCCTCGCGCGCCGCGTCGAAGCGCAGGGGGCCGACGCGGTGGTGGCCGAGGGCATGGAGGCCGGCGGGCACATCGGCGAGATCACGACGATGAATCTCGTGCCGCAGGTCGCCGACGCGGTGAAGATACCAGTGATAGCCGCCGGCGGCATAGCCGACGGACGCGGGATGGCGGCCGCTTTCGCGCTGGGAGCGAGCGGCGTACAGATCGGCACACGCTTCGTCTGCGCCTCCGAGTGCAACGCGCACGAAAATTACAAGAAAAAAATAATCGCGGCGAACGACCGCGCGACGGCCGTCACGGGCCAGTCGCTCGGGCATCCGGTGCGCGCTCTGAAAAATAAATTCATCAAGCAGTTCGAAGAGCTTGAGAAAAACGGCGCCTCACCGGAGGAGATAGAAGCGTTCGGCGCCGGCAAGCTCCGCCTCGCTGTCGTCGACGGGGATTCCGAGATGGGCTCCTTCATGGCGGGACAGTCGGCGGGGCTCGTCAAGGCGGTGGAGCCGGCGGCCGAAATAATAGGAGGGATCGTCTCCCAGATGGAAAAAATAATCACTGAAGCCCGGAGGTATACGGAATGAAATACGCAATGATATTTCCCGGCCAGGGTGCGCAGCATCCGGGAATGGGGCGGGACTTTTACGAACGCTGGGACGTCTCGAAAAAGGTATTCGAGGAGGCGGACGAAGCGCTCGGCTTCTCGCTGAGCGGCGTGATCTTCGGCGGAACGCCGGAGGAGCTCGCGCGAACCGAGATAACTCAGCCGGCGATCCTCACGGTGAGCGTCGCGGCTTACCGCGCCTTCGCGCAGGAGCTCGGCCGCGAACCGGAGCCGCTCTGCATGGGAGGGCACAGCCTCGGCGAATATACGGCGCTCGTCGCGGCGGGAGCCCTTTCGCTCGCCGACGGCGTGCGGCTCGTCCATAAGCGCGGGCGGCTGATGCAGAGCGCGGTCCCGATCGGCGTCGGCGCGATGGCGGCGATAATCGGCCTCGAGCTTCCGGAGGTCGAGGCGGTGTGCAAAGAGGCCTCCCAGGGCGAGGTCTGCCAGGCCGCCAACATCAACTCGCCGAAGCAGATAGTCATCTCCGGGCACGCGGGAGCGGTCTCGCGCGCCGAAGAGATCATAGGGCAGAGATTTGCCGCGAGGGTCGTCCCTCTGCTCGTAAGCGCCCCCTTCCACTGCGAATTGATGCGCGGCGTGGCGGACGAATTGCAGGAAGAATTCGCAAAGGTCGAGTGGCGCGCGCCGAAGTTCCCGATAATAGCGAACTTCAGCGCAAAAGCGGTACGCACGGCCTCCGAGGCCCGAGCCGCGCTCTTCAGCCAGACCTTTTCGCCCGTCATGTGGTCGCAGTCGGTGCTTGAGATGGAGCGCTCGGGTGTCGAGGATTACTTCGAGCTCGGCCCAGGCAGCGTCCTCTCGGGGCTCATAAGAAAAATATGCCGTGGCAGGCATCCCTATCCCGTATCGAACGCCGACGAGCTCGCCGCGGCGTTGGAATATCTGAGGGGCGCGGAAGATGGAAGATAAGGTCGCGCTCGTGACGGGGGCGGGGCGCGGGATAGGGCGCGCGATAGCCCTCGAGCTCGCGTCGAAGGACTGCGCCGTCGCGCTGAACTACGCGCACTCGGCGGAAGCAGCAAACGAAGCAGCGGCGGAGATAATAAAAAGCGGCGGGCGTGCCGCGGCGTTTAAGGCGGACGTCTCGAACGCCGCAGAGGTAAAGGAGATGTTCTCGGCCGCGGCCGCCAGCCTCGGCTCCGTTAACATACTCGTCTGCAACGCCGGAATAACGAAGGACGCCCTTCTGATGCGCATGAAGGAGGAGGAGTGGGACGGCGTGCTCGCGACCAATCTCAAGTCGCTCTTCATCTGCGCGAAGGAGGCCGTGCGCCCGATGCTGAAGGGGCGCTGGGGAAGAATCATCGCGATATCCTCGGTGAACGCGCTGCGCGGCAGCGCCGGGCAGTGCAACTACGCGGCGGCGAAGGCCGGGATGCTCGGCTTTGTAAAGAGCCTCGCGCGCGAGGTGGCCGCCAAGGGAATCACCGTGAACGCGATAGCGCCGGGCTTCATCGACACTGATATGACCGCCTCCCTCTCCCCGGAGCTGCGTGCAAAATTCATCGAGGCGATACCGGCGGCGCGCATCGGAACGCCGCAGGACGTCGCTAAGGCCGCGGCCTTTCTCGCCTCGGAGGACGCGTCTTATATACAGGGGCAGGTCATAGCGGTTGACGGCGGCATAACTATGTAGTAAAAGTATAAAGATGGTAAAGTCTGCGGGCTTTAAGCATAAACGAAAAACCGAAAAAGCAAACTCGTAAAGGAGAGAAACAGCAATGAAAATGGAAGAAGTTCAGAAAAAACTCAAGGAGATCCTCGTAGACCGTCTCAACGCCGAAGAGGATCAGATCAAGCCCGAGGCCTCGTTCGTGGAAGACCTCGGAGCCGACTCCCTCGACATAGTCGAGCTCATCATGGGCATCGAAGAAGAGTTCGACATCGAGATCCCGGACGAAGACGCCGAAAAGCTCACGACGGTGGGCGAGGCTATGCAGTACGTGAAGACGAAGCTGGGAATCGAAGATTAAAAACCCTTCAGGTCTGCTCCGCCGCGTGCGGGGCGGACCTGATGTTTTAAGATGCGCCGGCCACCGCCTGCGACTTAGGGAATCGCGGACGCGGCGCACTCTTCTGTTTGACTACGGCTGCTGTTCATTATAACAAAAAACGTTTGTTTCAAAAGTGAAGCTTTTAAATATTTCTGCGGTATAAGCAGGCAAATCTATAAATCGAGGAGGCACGACAACCGGTGAACGCAAGGAGAGTAGTAATCACAGGCTGCGGGGCCGTTACGCCTATAGGGATTGGAAAAGAAGCATTCTGGAGCGCGCTTGAGCGCGGAAAGAACGGCGTCGGGCTGATAGAATCCTTCGACACGTCGAAGCATCCCGTAAAGATAGCCGCCGAAGTGAAAGATTTCAATCCGGAGGCGTGGTTCGACAAGAAGGAAGCGCGCCGCACCGACCGCGTGATACAGTTCGCGGCGGCGAGCACCGACCTGGCGATAGAGGATTCGGGGCTCGACCTTGAAAATTTTGACAAAAACATGCTCGGCGTCTACATAGGCACGGGCGAGGGCGGCATACATACGCTCGAAGACAACCTGCACATCCTGAGCGAAAAGGGGCCGAGCCGCGTCAGCCCCTTCCTCGTCCCGATGATGATAGTCAACATGCCGGCCGCCTACGTGGCTATACGCATCGGCGCGAAGGGGCCGAACATGGCGGTCGTCACCGCCTGCGCGAGCTCGATAAACAGCATGGGCGAGGCCTGCTGCTGCATATCGCGCGGCGACGCCGACGTCATACTCGCGGGCGGTTCGGAAGCGGCGGTCTCCCCTCTCGCCTCCGCCGGCTTCGCGGCGCTCAAGGCGCTTTCGACGAGAAATGACGATCCCGAGCACGCTTCACGCCCCTTCGACGCGGAGCGCGACGGCTTCGTGATCGGCGAGGGCGCGGCGATCTTCGTATTCGAAGAATATTCGCACGCCAAAGCGCGCGGAGCCCACATATACGCCGAGGTGACGGGCTACGGCCTCTCCTGCGACGCGCACCACGTCACCGCACCCGACGCGGACGGGGACGGGGCCTACCGCGCGATGGAGATGGCCGTAAGAAAGGCCGGCTGGCACGCCGACGAAATAGACCTCATCAACGCGCACGGCACCTCCACGCCGCTCAACGACAAGATGGAGACGGCGGCGATAAAACGCCTGCTGGGCGAAGAGCTGTCGAAAAAAACTCTCGTGCATTCTACGAAGTCGATGATAGGGCACGTGCTCGGAGCGGCCGGAGCCGTCGAGACCGCGGCGACGCTGCTCGCGCTGGAGCGCGGCATAGTCCACCCGACGATAAATTACCGGACCCCGGACCCGGAGTGCATGCTCAACATAGTCGCCAACAAACCGCTACGCGCGAACGTCCGCCGCGCGCTGATCAACAACTTCGGCTTCGGCGGGCACAACGGCGTGCTCGCGATAGAGGCCTGCCGCGACTGAGATGAAAACCGGCGCTGAGCGCGAGGAGCTCCTTCTGTCGCTGCAGCGGAAGCTCGGCTATCGCTTCTCCAGCCGCGCGCTGCTCGAAGAGGCGCTGACCCACTCGTCGTACGCCAACGAGAATTCCGTTCCCTTCAATGAACGCCTCGAATTCCTGGGAGACGCGGTGCTCGAACTCGCCGCGTCGGAAAAGCTTTTCTCGGCTTACCCGGGCTGCGACGAAGGGCGGCTCACTTCGCTGCGCGCGCGCATCGTCTGCAAGGAGAGCCTCAGCGCGTGGGCGGCGGAGGTCGGGCTGAAAAATCTCATCCGGCTCGGCAACAATTTCAAAAAAAGCGAAGCGAACGATTCCATCGCGGCGGACTGCGCGGAAGCGCTCTTCGGCGCGGTCTTCGCCGACGGGGGCTACTCGCGGGCCTCCGCGGTCGTCGAGAAATTCCTCGCTACGAAGCCGGAGACAAGCGACCCTACGATAACGAAAAACCCCAAGTCGGAGCTTCAGGAATACACGCAGGCGCACGCGATGGGCGTGCCCCGCTACGAAACGGTCGGACACGCCGGCCCGGAGCACGCGCCGAGCTTCAAGGTGCGCCTGACGATACAGGACAGGCTCTTCGCCGAAGAGTGGGGACGTTCGACTAAGGAGGCGGAGTTCGCCGCGGCCGCCGAGGCGCTCGGAAAGCTGCGCGGCCGCCGAGGCGCGCCGAAGGAGTGAGGGCGCACGGGAAGAGACGCGGCTTCGCCCTTGTAACGGCGGCGCTCTTTTCCGGCGTGATGATATTCGCGTCGACCCTCGCTCTGCGCGAGGCGAGGAGCCTCTTCGACGAAAAGCTCGAAGAGGCTCGGCGCCTGCGCGCAGAAAACGCCGCAGCGCAAGCCGCGGCGCTGGTGGGGAGTTGGCTGAGGGGCGAGCTCGGCGCAAATGCTGGTGAACTTTTTTCGCCTTCCGCGCCTCCCAAACAGGAACCACTCATCACCCTTCCCCAAAATTTCTTCTCGGAGCTGGAAAAAATCTATCCCGACTACGATTTCAGCTGCGTCACCGCGGACCTCTACTACGCGCCGTCATTTTCCGCTTCGGCGGCGGCGCTGGGGCTGCCGTTCGTGCCGCCGCGCCGGCGCGAAGACGGGAGCGTAGTCAGATACTTCCTGCAGAAGA
Source organism: Synergistes jonesii (assembly GCF_000712295.1). Classification (NCBI taxonomy): domain Bacteria; kingdom Thermotogati; phylum Synergistota; class Synergistia; order Synergistales; family Synergistaceae; genus Synergistes; species Synergistes jonesii. Next base: position 85,114 of record NZ_JMKI01000037.1, read on the forward strand.
CCTCGGCGTCTGGCAAAGAAGAGGAGCGCTCCCTCTTTTCGATAACCAGGATATTCGGCTGCTCGATGAACGCAGAGGGCGAGATCGTCTGCGTGACGGAGAACGAAACGTACTGATTTCCTGTGCCGGGGTGGGGCGCCGGGCTTTTGCGCCTGCGTTTTGACATGACCGGCGTAATAAGCTATAATCTGCTCCGTCGGTGATACGACGGAACGGTGCGCGGAGAGGTGTCTGAGCGGTCGAAGGAGCTCGCCTGGAAAGTGAGTGAGGGGGTCAAACTCCTCCATGGGTTCAAATCCCATCCTCTCCGCCATTTTTTTGGCGTCAGCTTGTTCAGGGAGTTTTGGCTTCCTGAACGTTATTTTGCCGGCATGCCCTTTACGGGCTGCCCAGTCCCATGCGGCGCAAGCCCGTGAACCTCGTCAGGTCCGGAAGGAAGCAGCGATAAGCGGAATCTTGCGGGTGCCATGGGGCCGCTGGGCCGCCCGTAAAGGGCATTTTTGCGGGCACGCTTTGGGCGCAATGATTTTTTGCGGTGAAAAAATAAAAGTGAAGAGGTGAAAGGATGGGCGACAGGCCGGAGGGTTTCCTTCCGATGAAAACGGCGCTGAACTGCGGCGATAAAGCGATACTGTCGCCCGTCTACCTCTTCGGCGCGAATGTCATGCTGCGCGGGATTTTCTTCGGCTTGAAACTCACGCCGGTGACGGTCGCGGTCGACGCGGCAAGCGGCAGGGCTTCCCTGCTCGAAAAGGCGCCGGAGATTCTGCCGCTGCTTGAGCTTCCCCCTGAATGCAGAAGGCTCGAAGCCAAGCTGAGCAGGGCGGTCGCTGAGGCCTTAGCGGAGGAGGCCGCGGTGCCCGACAACGCGCGCGGCTGGCGGCGCGGCATCACGTCGGCGAAGATACTTTTCCGCCCCGGCGACTGCGGCTTCGTCTGGCGCGTATATATACTCCGCGGGAACTCCCTGATCGACGGCTTCAGCGGCGAGGCTGCCGACGCGTCAGGCGTCGTCGACCTTCTCCTTGGGCAGCGTCAGAACGAAGCAGGCACCGCCGAGTTCTGATTTCTCCACTGTAAGCGTTCCACCGTGCCTTTCCGCGACGCGGCGTGCTATCGACAGGCCTAGGCCGTAGCCGCCGCATTTTTTGTCTTTCCTCGCGCGGTGGCTGTCTCCACGCCTGAAGCGTTCGAAGATTACTTCTTTTTCGTTGTCCGCGATTCCCGGGCCGTTGTCGTCGACTGTTATGCGCCACTTGTCGCCCGCATCCCCTATACGCACCCTTATTTCAGCCTTTTCGGCCGCTGCGGCCTGGCTGTATTTCAAAGCGTTCTCCATCAGATTGGAGAGGGCGCGGCGCAAGTCTTGGCGCACGCCCTTAGCGAACGCGCCCTCCTTCGGCGCATCTATCGTTACTTCCGTCTCCTTCTGCCGCGGCAGTTCGAGAAGCTCATCCCTCACCTCCGAGAACAGCGCGGAGAGTTCGACCTCATCAATGCCGACGCGCAGCGGCTCGGCTTCGAGCCGCGAAAGCAGCAGCAGGTCGTCGACCAGCGAGCTTATCCGCTCCTGCTGGCTTATCACGCTCTTTATCGTCGCGGCGTCCTCGGCGTTTTCCGCCTTTTCCATCAGAGGCGACGACGCGAGCAGTTCAAGTCCGGCACGGATTATCGCCAGCGGAGTCTGGAATTCGTGTCCCGCGTCCACGAGGAATTCGCGGCGGGCCTCTTCAAGACGCGCGCTCTCCGTCATATCTTGGAGCATCACCAGCCTTCCGCGCGGAAGTGACAGCGTCGTCGCCTCCACGCTCAGCGGATACCCCTCTTTCAATATCGAAAGGCGCCTGCTTGCGTCCGGCCCGCCGAACATGTCGCAGACATCGGGCTGTTGCAGCACGGCTTCGGCCTGGTCGCCCTCTTTCGGTGTCTCTTTTACCCCACAGATGCGCTCAGCCTCGCCGTTTATATAGCGGATCTTTTTCTCCGCGTCGATCAGTATCACGCCTATGGGCAGGGCCCCGACGAGCTGGGAGAGCTCTTCCTTCCGCTGGCGCGTCTCTTCGCCCTTCTCCTTAAGGCTTTCCCGCATAGAGTTCAGCGAACGCGCGAGCGCGCTCAGCTCCTCGCAGTCGTTGACGGGGAATTTTACGTCCTCGCCGATCGCTATCATTTTAGCGGAGCGAGAGAGCCTGTCTAAAGGCTCCATGATCACGCGCAGCAACCAGCAGGTTGCGCCCCACACCAGCAGCAACGCCAGCAGGAAATATTTCGCAAAGGGACGGACGACCTTCCTTACGAGCCCCGATAGCTTGTCGAAGGGATAGGAGAGGCGAACGACGCAGGCGCCGCCCGCTCCGGGCATAAGCATCCTCTTCGCAGCGTATATCTGCCACGCCTTCTGGGTCACGCTGTAGCGCGTCTCAGACGCCTCGCCCTCCGTAAAGGCCGCTATTATCTCGCCGCGCATGTAGTGGTTCTCCATCTTCGCGGCGTCGGCCTTAGTATCGAGCAGCACGCGCCCGCCGGCGTCCACAGCAGTTAGGCGCCCGTCGGGATAAAGCTCCGTCCACCGTTCGGCCGCTTCGCGCAGTGCAGCTTCGCCGCCCTTCTCGACCTCTTTGGCGATAAGGTTTATATTGCGCGACAACATGGCGTTCGTCTCCGCGACGCGGTCGGAGCGCTCCGTGCCGTAAACGATGCACCACGCAGCCAGAGCCGTCGCGCAGACCGCGGCGCTCATCAGTATCGCTATTTTCTTCCTCAGCGACAGCGTCCGCCTCATCGCTCCCCCTCCTCCCAGACGAGGCGGCTGCCGCGTCCGCGCAGCGTCTGCACTGAGAGCTTCGGAGTTTTCCCGTCGTCGAGCTTTTTACGCAGGCGTGAAAGATGCACGTCGACGGTGCGCGTGTCGCAGCTGGAGACGCCCCAGATTCTGCGGAGCAGCTCTTCGCGGGAGACGATATGCCCGATGCGTCCGGCGAGCAGCTCGAGTATCGAATATTCCGTGGGGCTCAAGTCGAGCGCGGCGCCGCGAAAGCGTACTTCCTTTTCCTCTGTATCTATTTTCAATTCCCCGTCCTCTATCGTCCGCGCGCTTTCGCCCTTTCCGCTGGCGCGGCGCAGCAGCGCGCGCACGCGGGCGATCAGTTCTTCCAGCGGGAAGGGTTTTCTCATGTAGTCGTCGGCACCGAGGTCCAACCCCTGAACGGCGTCCTCCGGCGACGAGCGCGCCGTAAGCATCAGTATCGGGATGTCCTTAAGCCCGGCGTCCCCCTTGGCGCGGCGGCAGACCTCCCAGCCGTCCATCATCGGCAGCATCAGGTCGAGTATAACAAGATCTGGGCGCTCGTCGCAGATCATGGAGAGCGCCGCGTCGCCGTCGTAGGCGGAAAGGGTCTTATAGCCGCGCTGCCGAAGCGCGCGGCAGACGAACTCGACAAGGCTCTCCTCGTCGTCGACGACGAGTATCCTCTCATCCATCTACGCTTCCCTCTTTTCTGCGGTACGCGCCGGCCTTCACGGTACGCCCGCTGTACATGTAATAGACGCGCTCAGCGACGTTGGTCGCGTGGTCGCCGGCCCGTTCGAGCGTCCGCGAGATGCCCATAATGCTGAAGGAGCGCTCAATCCTCTCCGGCTTCTCCATTATCATAAGAAGAAGCTCGCGCGTTATCTGCCTGTCGAGGTCGTCGACTTCGTCGTCCATCGGGAAGACGCGCAAAGCCGCTTCCGGATCCCTCGCGTCCATCGCCCTCATCGAAATCCCCAACATCTCTTTTATTACCCACACCATCCGCGGGATGTCTATCAGCGGCTTCAGCAGCGGGACGTCCGGGGCCGACAGGAAGGCCTTAGCTATATTTTCACCGTAATCCCCTATCCTTTCAAGGTCTACGGCGATATGCATCATACTGACGACGGCGCGCAGATCCTCCCCGAGGGGCTGGTAGCGCGCCGCGAACTCCAGGCAGCGGGCGTCTATCTTTTCTTCGAGCGCGTCAGTGAGGTCGCCGTCGCTGATAACTTTTTTCGCGGCGTCGGCGTCGCGCTTCTTCAGAGCGTAGACCGCACGTTCCAGAGACTCCGACGCCAGCGCGCTCATGCGGTAGACATCCGCCTTTATCTCCGAAAGCTCTTTATCTATTCTTTTTCTTGCGTTTACAGCGTCCATTTCCCATCCTCCGCTTAGCCGAATCTGCCGGCGATGTAATCTTCGGTGCGCCCGTCGCACGGCGAGGTGAACATTTTCGTGGTCCCGCCGTATTCCACGAGCTCGCCTAGCAGGAAGAAAGCCGTGCAGTCGGATATGCGCGCGGCCTGCTGCATGTTGTGCGTCACGATGACGACCGTGTAATCCCTTTTCAGCTCGCGAATGAGCTCCTCTATGCGCGCGGTCGACATGGGATCGAGCGCCGACGTCGGCTCATCCATCAAAAGCACTTCAGGCTGGGTAGCGATGGCACGCGCTATACAGAGGCGTTGCTGCTGTCCGCCGGAAAGCCCCGTCCCGGGGCTCCTAAGCTTGTCGCACACCTCATCCCAAAGCGCCGCGCCGCGCAGGCTCTTTTCGACGATCCCGTCGAGTCGTTCCCTATCCTTCACCCCATTCAGCCGCGGCCCGTACGCGACGTTGTCGTAGACGGACATCGGAAATGGGTTCGGCTTCTGAAAAACCATGCCCACCCTTCGCCGCAGCGCTATCACGTCGAATTCGCGCGACAATATATTTTCGCCGTCTATCTCAATTATACCGCTGATCTTTACCGATGGTATAAAGTCGTTCATCCTGTTCAGGCAGCGCAGATAGGTGCTCTTGCCGCAGCCCGACGGGCCGATGAACGCGGTGACGTTTTTCTCCGCCATGTCGAAGCTGATATCTTTGAGCGCAGGCCTGTCGCCGTAGCTGAGGTTGAGCCCACGCGTCGATATCTTGACCGGGGCTACGGCGGCTTCGCATGTTTTTTCCGAGAATTCTTCCATCTGCTATCTGCCGCTCCTTTCCAAGAGCTTCGCCCGCGCGGCCGCGGCCACTGCGCAGCTGCCGAGGACGAGAGCCATGAGCACGACTATCGCGCCGTACTCTATCGGCTCCGCCGCCTCGCGGTTCGTCGCCGAGGTAGCGAGCACGTAAATGTGATAGGGAAGCGCCATCACCTGAGAGAAGAGTCCCTTAGCGGCTTCCGGTGCGAAGAAGGCGGCGCCGGTGAACATTATCGGCGCGGTTTCCCCGGCAGCGCGGCCGACCGCGAGTATCGCGCCGGTGATGATCGTAGGCGCCGCGCTCGGCAGCACTATCTTGAAAATAGTCTGGCACTTCGTCGCGCCAAGGGCGTACGACGCGTCGCGGTAATCCTGCGGCACCGCGAGGAAGGCCTGCTCCGACGCGGTGACTATCAAGGGCAGCGAAAGGCACGCAAGGGTCAACGACGCCGACAGCAGACAAGAGCCGAAGCCCATGAATACGACGAAGAGCGAGAGGCCAAAGAGGCCGAAGATCACAGAGGGCACCCCGGCAAGCGAGCGTATCGCGACCCTCATCAGAGAGAGCGCGCGCGAATCCCCGGCGTACTCGGCGAAGTAAAGCCCTGTCGTCACGCCTATCGGCAGCGCGATGCCAGTCGAAAGAAGCACGAGCTGCACCGTCCCGACTAAGGGCGTGAAAACTCCGCCGGACATCATCCCGTCGCGCGGCGGCTCGCTGAGGAATTCCCACGACAGCGCGCCGGCCCCCTTTTTTATAATGAAGAAGGCGACTGCCGCGGTGGCCGCCGCCAGGGCGAACGCGACGCAGAAAAGAAAGATATTCGCCGCGCGGTCACCGCATCTGCGCATAAAAGTCCTATTCATTTCACCATTCCTTTTCTCTCCAGACGCATCGACACGATATTCAGCGCGAGGGTCATCAGCAGAAGAAGGAGCCCCGCGAAGAAGAGCGCATGGTAGTGCGCGCTTCCGAACGGCGTCTCGCCCATCTCCGCCGCGATCGTCGAAGTGAGAGGCCGCACTGGGTCGGTCAGAAGCGAGGGCAGCACCGCCGCGCCGCCCGCCGCCATAAGCACCACCATCGTCTCGCCCAGCGCGCGCATCACGCCCAGCAGCACCGCCGCGCTTATCCCGCGCGCCGCGGCAGGGAAAACGACCTTCAGAACCGTCTCCGTCCTCGTGGCGCCGAGCGCATAGGAAGCGTCGCGCAGATCCCGTGGCACCGACGCGAGCGCTTCGTCGGTCAGCGACGCGACCTGCGGGATCATCAAAAATCCGAGCATCAGTGAAGCGTTCAGCAGATTCAGCCCGCTCGCGGCGCCGAGCGACTCCTGCATCCACGGGGCCACCACGGTCATCCCGATGAAGCCCAACACTATCGACGGCAGGAAGCTCAGCAGCTCGAGCATAAGCTTGAAGAAATCCCTCGCCCGGCGCGGCGCAGCCTCCGAAGTAAAAACTCCGAGCGCGAGCGCGGCGGGGACGGCGAGCAGGCATGAGAGCAGCGTAACGGAAAGGGTCCCGGCTATAAGGGCCGCCATGCCAAAGGCAGGCGGCTCCTCCGTGGGGTACCATTCGGTCGAAAAAAGTATCTGTTCAAGAGGCGCCTCGCGCAGCACCGGCAGGCCGTTCGCGGCTAAGAAGATGAGGATGAACGCCATTATCAGTATACCGGCCGAGGCTGCGGCGAAGACCACGCGCCTCATCACCCTGTCGCTTCCGCCGCCGAAGGGGCTTGGCGCCCCTTCGGCCTGCACGGCGCCCGTCTTAGTAGGCGTCAGGATGGGGCACCTACTTTCCGAGCTCACGCAGTGAAACAAATCCTGAAGCATTTACTATCCGTTGCCCCTCGTCGCTTTGCATGAAGAGCAGAAAGTCCAGTACGTCGTCCTGCGGCCAGCCGTTCGTGAACATGTAAAGGAAGCGCGAGAGCGGGTATTTCCCGCTGCGGGCGCCAGCAGACGTCGCCGCAGCGCCGTCGACCGCCAGCCCCTTGACGCTCTTGTTGACGTAGCCCATGCCCTCGTAGCCTATCGCGTTTTTATTCTCGCTGACGGAGGCCAGCATAGCGCCGCTTGAAGAGGCGATCTGCGCCTTCGGCGTCACGCGCGTTTTGTCCCCCCGGTCCATCACCATTTCTTGCCACGTGCCGTATGTGCCGGAGCTCGTGTCGCGGCCGACCACGACGATCGGCGCGTCCTTTCCCCCGACTTCCTTCCAGTTCGTTATGCCGCCGGAGTAAATATTTTTGAGCTGCGCAAGCGTCAGCCCCTTCACCGGGTTGTCCTTATGTACTATCGGCACTATGCAGTCGAGCGCGACCGCGAAGGGCACCGGATAAACTTTTTTCGCTAGACAGTTTTGAACCTCCGAGTCTTTGATGAAACGCGAGGCGTTCGCTATCTGCGCGCTGCCTTCGGCGAGGGATTTAAAGCCGTTACCCGTGCCTGTGCCGGAGACGGAGAACTTTGCTCCAGAGTGCTGCTTCATATACCGCTCGACCGCCGCCTGCCCGAATGGGAGCACCGTCGTCGAGCCGTCCATCACTACCTGTCCCGCCGACGCAATCGAGGCCACAGATATCGCCGCGGCCGCCATCGCGGCCATTGCCATTTTCTTCATTTCCATTTCTATTCCTCCTAATTTCATCTTGCTTAGGAGTATAGACGTTTATCGTTACGGCTGTGTTCAGCGGACGTAACGGTAACGTAACAGCGCGGCGGCTCGAAAAAGGAGCAGCCCGGCGAGCTTGCCGGACTGCTCCTCTTAGGGGCGTAAGCGCCGCTCCATTTTCGGGCGGTGCGCCCCCAGATTTTAGCGTGAATCAGAGGTAACTCGCCGCCTTTAAGACTTCTTTGACCTTTTCTTCGTTCCTCTTGGCGAACTTGATGACGGGGCCGGTGCAGCCCATCGAAGATTCGGCGTAGACGTCGGCCTTCCAGAGCGCCTTGACGGCGTTTTCTATCTCGAGGACGTCGATGCCGTGAATCTCTTCGTCCGTCGGCTCTGAAGGCGGGGCCTTCACATCTTCTTCGGCCGCGGCCTGCTTAGGCTGCATCGCCTCAATCAGCTCGTCGAGCCCCGCCGCCCTGGCCGCTTGGAGCTCCTTCGCCACTATCGCGGGGAGTCCGCTCTTCGCGGCGCGGGCGTTCAGCGAAAGGGCGCCCGCGACGACTGGGGCGCCGGAGGCGCGCGAGATGATGGATATGACCCTGTTCCACCCCTCGCCGGCCGACGGGCCGTAGCCCCAGCCCATCGCCTCGTAGTCGCCGCCCGTAGTCCACGCGCCGAAGAGCTTCATCAACACGTTGCCGGTAAGCGTGTCCGCGACGCAGACGTCACCGGCCCCTGCCAGGAGGTCATTGCCGCGGAATATCGCGCCGCCGCCCTTTCTGATGCTGTCGGCGAAGCTGATCTCATAGCCGCTTTCCTTCAGCTTCTGCAGCGCTCGCAGCACCGTCTGCGCTCCGTCGAGGTTCAGCACTCCGACCTTCGGATCGGTGACCCCGGCCGATTTCGCAACGGCGATCCCGTAGATCGCGTTGCGAAGCATGGCCTCGGTCCTGAGCGGGGACGCCGTGCCCGTGGAGGAGGCCACGAAGCAAGGCTTGCCCCTGCCCGGCGTGAAGATTTTCCCTATAGTCGTAACGCCGACGGGGAAGGGGTAGTGGAGGGCTACCGCCCCCTCTATCACGCCGTCGCTCAACGCTTTTTCCATCGCGGCCGATACCGCGTGTTCGTCGGGCTCCGTCTCTATCCAGTTCAGATCTTCGAAGCCGGCGAGCCGCGGGCCGATACAGAATACCTTGACCGTCGGATCGTCCTGCATCGCAAGTCGCGCGCCGCGGCAGAGCTCTTCCGCTCCCAGCTCGCTGCCGTAAGCCATGAGGCCGACCTTCGTCTTTCTGCCGCCGCCCTCTTTGGCTTCCTCTATTATCTCGCCGAGTATCTCGCCTATCAGCGCTTTTACAGTTTTATTGTCCGCCATTGCCGCTTCACCTGCTTTTGAGGCCGGCCGCGAGTTCTCCGAGGCTCTCGAGTATCATCGCGCGGATCTCTTCCCTGCCGACGGCTGCCTCTTCCTTTTTGGGCTGCGGCTTCTCGATGAGGAAGGAGGCGCCGTCCGCCAAGTTCGTCAGGCGCCCGAGAAAGAGGCTCCCCTTGCCTATTATCATCGCGCGCGTCATTTTGCCGGCGTTTATCGCGTCGGCCGCGTGTCCGATGAAGGGGACTCCCGAAGGGATGTGCCCCTGTGTGTGCACGAAGCCCGTCATGCCGTGCTCCTTTGTGAAATTGACCATATCGGCCTTCTCTATGGCTTTCTTCATAACGGCGAGAGCCGCTATCATCTTGAAGTTCGCCGTCGGCACATCGCCTGCTCCGGCCGGAAGCGTGATCTCCGGGTTGTGGAGCTCCGGAGAGAATTTATCCACGTCTGCAAAGGTGAGTCCGACCTTTTTTAAAGGGTCGTAGGTGAGCACAGTCGTCACCGTCTGCGGCGACGCGCCGGCGCCCACGGTGTGCTTGCCGATCGCGTCAAGGCGAATCACCGGTAACGCGCCGTCCTCCGGCACGACGAGGACGCCGAAGGAGCCGATGCAGTTCTCAAGCGCCGGAAGTTCCTTTTTGACGTGGTCGCGCGCGTTCATATAAAGCTTGGGGATGGCGCCGCCCGCCACGACCGCGACGTTTTTGTGCGCGCCGGCCGCGACCATCGAGGCGGCCGCGATTATCGCGTTGACGGGGCCGGCGCAGAAGCCGCGCACGTCGCAGCCCGACGCGTTGGCGCAGCCGGCGATCTCCGCGATGGCTTTGGCGAAGTTGCCGCCGCCGCGCTGGTTCATGTCGCCCGCCGCCTCTTCCGAGCACTCGACCACGAAGTCGACGTCCTCGGGCTTCATGCCGGCGTTTTTGATAAGGTGCAGCAGCGAGAGCACCGCGCTGGCCTTGTTCGCGATGTTGACGAGCAGCTCGTAGGCCGTGAGGTTGGGGTCGACCTCGTGGCCGCGCCTCGCGCAGCCTATGACCCTGTCGTCGACGTAAAGCGGAAGTGCCGCCGCCGTTTTGATCTCGTCTTCTATGTCGGCCGCCTCGTGCCCCGCTTCAAGGCGTGCTATGATGTCGTCGCGCATCAGCGGATGCTTCGCAAGCTTTTCCCTAATCGACGCGGCGAAGCCCTTTTCCAGCCAGATGAGGTCGAAGACGTCGCATATATCCATGAAGGCGATCGTCTCGTCCTCCGGCATGATCTCGCCGTATCTGCCGTAGCGCCGCTCCTGCGGCTCAAGGTTTTTGTACCAGGGCTTTTCGCGCTTTTCAAAGTCTTCGATCTCCATCGCGCCGATGTACGTCTGGTTCGGAGCGTAGCTGGCCGCCTCATGGTAGTTCTGCTGGAATTTCGGGAGATCCCTCAGGAATTCAGAATCGGGATGCGTCAACCTTTCGACGTAGGGCGTGTTGCCGTACCAGAGGGCGAGCTCCGGTGTATGGTTCAATGAATAGGCTGCCGCTTTGACCGCTGCGTTTGGCATTTCAAATTCCTCCTGTAAATTTTGTAGTCGCCTGTATTTTCGAGCCCTTTCGGGCTTTGTTTTCCTTTTGACATTTTTCCAGATTGTTTTAAGATTATAATTTTAGCAAAGCCTTAGGTCTTTGTGCAAGCGAATAAGAGTGAATGTTTTTTATCTTTATGCACTGTGCCGCAATATAAAAAAGGGCGGTTTTGCCGCCCTTTTTCCGTTTAAAATACAGTCTGTTCGCTGATCGGCGTCTGAAGGGCCTTTATCGCCTTTTCGAGTATCGCGCGCCTTATCTTTTTTTCCTCCTCCGGCGTCTTGGCCGGGTCTCCCAGAGGATAGGGTATCGCGACAGCCGGGACGATGCGGTTCGCACCCACGGTCTGCGAGATCGGGACTATCGTGCAGATATGCACGACGGGGATTCCGTAAGATTCGATAGCCTTTACCATCGTTGCGCCGCAACGAGTGCAGGTTCCTCAGGTGGAGGTGAGTATCACGGCGTCGACTCCGTCTTCCTTCAGCTTCGCGCCGATTGCCGTGCCGAATTTCTTCGCGTTGGCGATCGAGGTGCCGTTGCCGACAGTCGTCGAGAAGCTCCCGTAGAGCTTCTTGAATACGCCCTCTTTTTCCATTTCGCGCATCACGTCTACCGGCAGGACGCGGTTCGGGTCCGCATTCGCGTAGGTCGGGTCGTAGCCGCCGTGCGCCGTAGCGTAATGCTCGGGATCGGCGCTCATTACGCCTTCTATGCCGTAGGTGCCGAATTTCATCGCGCTCGACGCCTCGATGTGGTCGGGGTTGCCCTTCGGCACTATGCCGCCCGACGTCACGAGCGCGATCGTCGCGTTCTTCATATCCTGGACGGGAGCGCCCGGCGCCACGCGGTCGAAGCTCGGCATCGGATACTCCGTTTCAAACGCCTCGCCCTTCAATTTTTTCACGAGCATTTCCACGGCGCGCTCGGCTCCGCAGCTCTCGCGGAAGAAGTTCACGCGGACGCCGCGCGGCATGTAGCCGCCCTCCTCCGGCGAGCCGGGGTCGCCCTTCGTCTCGATCAGCCTGAGGACGAGCTTCGCCATCGCCGGGACCGCCGTTTTGATGCCGCGGGCGTTGTCCGCGGTCGGGACGATGAAGACGGCTTTCCTGAACATATCGGCGCCGGGGTTTTCCTCGTACATGCCCGATACGGCGGGAATGCCGAGCTTCTTCTGCACGGCGTCGGCCACCCCGCCGGCCGCCGTGCCGTAGCGTCCGGCGTTGAACGCCGGGCCCGTGACGACAGCGTCGGGCTCGAAGGAGGCGATGAGTTTCAATATTTCGTCCGTCGCCCGCTCGATATTCTCCGCGTAATATGTGTCACCGCAGATGACCGTGCCGACTATCTCGGCCTTCTCTCCGAACTCCCTGCTGAAAGCCAGCCCCGGGCCTACGGCGCCTTTGCGCGCTTCGGGCTCGACGTCGGCCTTTTCTTCGCCGCCGATGCCTGCGAAGAACTGGTTTATGTAGTGTACGATTCTCTTCTTTGTCATGGTCTTCAGCCCTCCTACCAGGTCTTTGCGCTCAGCGTGCAGAAGCCGAGCTCGCACGTCGCGCCCGTGACAGCCTGCAGCTCGACTTCGATCGAGCCGTCCGCCTTCAGCGAGCCGTCGAAGCCGCCGGCGATGACGTCGGTGTAATCGGGAAAGCCGATCAGCTTTTCCATCGGAGGCAGCACGACTATCATGTTCGCGTTGCCCGCCGTAACGACCGCGTCCGCTTCCTTCGCGGCGTCCGCGAGCGACTGGCTCGCGCCGTCGCGCCCCGCGTATTCGTCCGTTATCAGCGCCGTTTTGATGCCGGCCTGCTCCGCCTTGCGGCAGTTCATGATAAGGTCGGCGTCTGGGTTGCCGAAGCCTTCCTCGCTGATGACCACGCCGTCGACGCCGAGCATCGACGCGAGCTTCACCGCGTAGGAGGAGCTCCTCTGCTTGTCGGCGAGCGTGACGTTTTCATTCGTGATTATCACGCCGACGAAGTTGATGTCCTTGCCGTGGCGCGCATACAGGCTGCGGATGACGGGATTGTTCTGATGCACGTAGCTGCTGTTTTTGTCGCAGGCCGAGACGCAGTTGCCTGAAACGATGGCGCCGTCCATCGTCTCGTTGGGATGGATCAGCGAGGGGATGATTCTCTTTGCGTCGACGCCGTAGACGTAGGTGTCGTGAAGCAGCCCCTGCGTCTGAAGCATGTAAATGTACGCGACCTTCGGAAGCTCCGGATAGGCCTTCATCGCTTCGGCGAACGGCGGCAGCTCGAAGCTCTGCGTCTCCACTGCGGGCGCGCCCGCCTCCCAGACGGCCTTCGCCACGTACAGCGCGGCCCGGAAGCCGGCCATGCGGCAGGCCTTTTCATACTCGTGCGCTTCGAGCCCTTCGACAGGTTCGAATACCAGCACGGCGTTCATCGTCTTTGAGAAGGGAGTGTACTTGGCGCCCTCTCCTCCCATGTCGACTATGCCCTCCTGGAAGCCGACGATGCGTCCGCATGTCACTACCGCGGCTCCGTCGAGCACGAAGGTCTTTCCGCTGCCGACGGTCTCGACCCCGCTCACCATTCCGGGAAATACCTGCCCCGGCCCTTCCGTTTTGTAGCGCGGTTCGATGACGTCCTTCACGGGGCAGATGCGGACGCTCTCGCCCGGACGGGCGAGCTCCGCGCCGAGCGTTTTGAAATGAGCGCCGTCCGCCGCCGCGGCAAGGAACTCCTCCCTGCATATCTGAAGCGTGCCGTCCGCGAGCAGCGCCGTTTTTGCGCCCCACGCTATGTCTTTGACTTTTGCCTTCTGCAGTTCAAGTTTCATGATGATCCTCCTTTATCGATTATTGAGAACTTGCGCTTTTGTCCCCGCTCTCCGCCGCGCCGGGACGATTCCCAGGGGGCGAGAGGACCGAATACTGATGAAAGGTCTCTTCCAGCAGAACGAAATCGAGATAGCGGAAATCGCTGTCGATCTGTTCCGGAAGCTCGCCGGGCCTTACCAGCTTCGGGGAGCTCTTGAATACGCAGATCGCGTTCTCGATGAGGCTGAGGGATTCCACGTCGAGGGAGGCGCCTTCCGCCGCGTCGTTCCTCAGGATCAGGGAGCGGTACGGCTGCTGGTTCGGCTTGAAATTTCCGTAAAGCGGATTTGCCAGCAGCTTCCAGCCGAGATGAATCAGGTCCCGTCCCTCGTAAAGCACGTCGAGCGCGCTGCCGTCAAGGTACTCGAGCGAGCGCACACAGCCGTTCAGATTCGGATTGTTTGAAACGCACAGATAAGAAAATAGGGACGAACTCATTGGACATCGCCTTCTTTCGGCTAATATCCTCTGTTTTCGTCCCCATCGTTTATGACGTGTCCAGAGCACTGTCGAGCGCCAATCCTTATGCCTGAGAGTTTCAACCGCGCGGTCTTGCCCCTTCGGCGCCCGCGCCTTTGCGCGGGTCTCTCTTGCCGCCGTCATCCAGTGCCCTTAGTATACCAAAGGTGATTTTTATGTCAATCGAATTTAATCAGCCTGCGAATAAAAATTTCCTAGATCACAACATTTTTATAATACAGCATAAAAAAAGCGCCCCTTTTATAAAAAAGGGGTGCTTTTTTTATCTTAAAGCACAAACAAGCTTTGATTTACCATTTAAGCCCGTTGACGAATATGAGCGCCACGCTGATCGGCACCACTATGCGGCAGACCCAAAGCCACGCCGTGTAGAGGGGAAAATCGCGCGTCCCGTTGTTCGTGACTTCTTCCTTCGCGCCCTTCGTCCAGAGCCAGCCGACAAAGAAAGATGTCAGGATGCCGCAGACGGGCATGACGGCGTTGTTCGTGATGAAGTCCATAGCGTCGAGGAAGTCCTTGCCGCAGATCTGCGGGAAGTGCCCGCCGACCGAAAGGGCGGAGGGGATTCCAAGAATCGTCACCGCAAGCCCCATTATGAGCGACGACTTGAGGCGCGGCCAGCCGATTTCGTCGATAGCGAAGGTGACGACGACTTCAAAGAGCGAGAAAGCCGAGGTGATGGCGGCTATGAAGAGAAGCGCGAAGAAGGCGAAGGAGAAGAACGCGCCCATCGGCATCTTTGAGAATACTATCGGCAGAGTCACGAAGGTAAGCCCCGGGCCCGCGCCGGCGTCGACGCCGAAGGCGAATACCGCCGGGAAGATGATGAGCCCGGCCATGACGGCGACCGCGGTGTCAAGGAGCACTATCGTGCCCGTGACCTTCGGCATGTACTCCTCCTTGCCGAGATAGCTTCCGTAGGTGATTATTATGCCCATCGCCAGGGAGAGCGAATAGAAGCCCTGGCCGACCGCTGAGAGGACGCCCTCCCCGGAAAGCTTGGACAAGTCCGGCAGCAGGTAGAACTCAAGCCCTTCCAGCGCGCCGGGGAGAGTCACCGCGCGCACGATAAGCAGGATGAGTATCAAAAAGAGCGCGGGCATGAGGACCTTGCAGCTCTTTTCGATGCCGGCGCTGATTCCACGGCAGACGACGGCGACGACCATCGCCATGACAGCTGCATGATAAGCTATCGCCTGCACGGGATCGGATACGAACGCGCCGAAGGCGTCAGCCGCCTTGCCGGCCGCCGCGGCGTCCATCAGCCCGCCGAACGATTTGAACATGTACGCGAGCGTCCACCCGGCTATGACGGCATAATACGAAAGAATGACAAAGCCGCAGAAAAAGCCCATCCAGCCCACTATCGGCCACGCGCCTCCGCCGAGCTTCCTGAAGGCGCCTACCGAGTCAAGCTTCGCCCTGCGCCCCAGCGCGAATTCCGCAAGCATGAGCGAGGAACCTATTACCGTTACGATAATAAGGTAAACAAGGACGAAGGCCCCCCCGCCGTACTTGCCCGTGATATACGGGAAGCGCCAAATGTTTCCCAGACCGACGGCGGAGCCGGCGGCCGCCATTATAAAGCCGAATTTGCTGCCCCACTGTTCTCTGTTTCCGTTGTTGCCTGCCACAAAGTCCACTCCTCTCAGATTTTGCCTACATTTGAACTTGAAATATAAGCCGTTTCATTTCAGCGCCGCCTTTATAACACAAAAGGCTCGGCCGAACAAATGTCAGATAAATTTATTTTATATCTTTATTTTATGGTTTAGCGATAACTTATACCTGTTCCCAACGAAACGTGTTTTGTTTTTTATTGCTAAAAACGCTTTTATCCGTTCCAAAAGCGACAATAAACCGCGCGCATGATTCAAATGCGCGCGGTTTATTAATGATTTTTTATAACGCTTCTGTTTACACGCTTGATGTTCAGCGAACGGCCCGTTTCCGAATCTATTTCCACCACCGCTCCCTGAAATCTCACGTCTTCTTCGCAGACCTCGAATTTGCACGGAGTGCCCAGCAGGAACTTAGGCAGCACGGAATCGGCCGTCATCCCTATGACGCCGGCGTGGCCGCCGGTCATTCCCGCGTCGGACAAAAAGGCCGTGCCCCCCCTAAGTATTTCTTCGTCCGCAGTCTGCACGTGGGTATGGGTCCCTATCACCGCCGACGCCCTGCCGTCGAGATAGAGGGCGAGCGCGCGCTTTTCTGATGTAGCTTCGGCGTGTATGTCGACAAAGACCGCCGGCACGGGACACTCTGAGATTATTTTATCCGCAGTCCTGAAGGGGCAGTCGAGCGGAGGCATGAAGGTACGCCCCTGAAGACAGAGGACCGCCAGCTTCTCTCCGTTTTTCTCATAAACGGCATGTCCGCGGCCGCACGTTCCTGCGGGATGATTGGCGGGGCGCAGCAACCGTTTCTCGGAATCGAGCAGAGGGACGAAATCTTTTTTGTCCCAAACGTGGTTGCCGTTCGTCAGGATATCGATTCCCGCACCGAAAAGCTCGTTCATGACCTTTTCGGTCAGGCCGAAGCCCCCGGCGCTGTTTTCGCCGTTCGCTATAACAAAATCGAAGCCGCCATATTCGTCGCGCAGCTTCGGTATCTCCGACGCCGCTGCGGCGCGTCCCGGCCTCCCCATGATGTCGCCTATAAAAAGCACGCGCATCTTACGGCTCAAGCGCCTATTTGGCGTACTCGACCGCACGGGTCTCTTTTATAAGCGTGACCTTTATCTGCCCGGGGTAGCGCAGCTCTTCTTCTATCTTACGCGCGATATCGTAGGCAAGCTTCTGCATCTCGCCTTCGTCCGCGACTTCCGGCGCGACCGCCACGCGCACTTCGCGCCCCGCCTGTATCGCGTACGCCTTGCTCACGCCGGAGAAGGCCTTCGCGACCTCTTCGAGCTTTTCGAGGCGTTTCACGTAGGCGTCGAGGCTCTCGCGGCGGGCTCCCGGACGCGACGCGCTGACCGCGTCGGCCGCGGCCACCAGCAGCGCGTAGATCGTCTGAGGCTCTTCGTCTTCGTGATGCGACGCGATAGCGTTCACTATGTCGGGCGCTTCGCCGTAGCGCTTGGCGAAGTCCGCGCCGATCTTCGCGTGCGGGCCCTCTATCTGGTGATCCACGGCCTTGCCTATATCGTGCAGCAGGCCGGCTCTTCTCGCCTTGAGTTCGTCGAGCCCGAGCTCGGCGGCCATGACGCCGGCGAGATGCGCGACTTCAAGGCTGTGCGTAAGGGCGTTCTGCCCATAGCTCGTGCGGTAACGAAGCTGTCCGATGAGCTTCGACAGCTCTCCGTGCATGTTTTTTATGCCGGTTTCGAGCAGCGCCTCCTCGGCGGTTTCAATAATTTGCACTTGTACATCCTTCTCGGCGCGTTCTATTATCTCTTCTATGCGAGCAGGATGGATTCTCCCGTCGACGACGAGCCTCTCAAGAGAAAGGCGCGCGACCTCGCGGCGTACAGGGTCAAAGCTGCTGAGGGTCACCGCCTCGGGCGTGTCGTCTACTATAAGGTCCACTCCGGTGAGCGTTTCAAAGGCTCTGATGTTGCGCCCTTCGCGGCCGATAATGCGCCCCTTCATTTCCTCCGACGGCAGCGTCACCACGCTGACGACCGCGTCGGACGCGTAATCGACGCTACAGCGCTGGATGGCGGTAGCGAGTATGTCCTGCGCCTTGCGGTCGGCGTCGCGCTTAGCGCGCTCCTCGAGCTCCTTCAAGCGAAGCCCTATCAAATGATTGGCCTCCGCCTCCACCTCCGAGAGGAGCTGCGTGCGCGCTTCGTCGCGCGTGAGCTGGGCGATCTGTTCAAGTTTCTCGATGAGTTCCTGTTCCTGCGTGGAAAGTCTGTCAAGCTTTTCCTGAACCTGTTCGTTGCGGTTTTTCAAATCTTCTTCCTTGCGGCTTATGTTCTCGATCTTTCTGTCGAGGTTTTCCTCCTTCTGCTCCAGTCTGCGCTCGGAACGCTGCAGCTCTGCACGGCGGTCCTTCGTGTCGCGGTCGAGCTCCTGCCTCAGGCGTATCACTTCTTCCTTTCCCTCGGCGAGGATATCGCGCTTCGCGTTCTCGGCTTTTTTCGTCGCATCCCGGATGATCCGCTCGGATTCTGAAAGAGCGCCGCGTATTTTTTTCTCTTCGCTCTTCTTGTGATATGTGTAGCCTCCAAAGGACCCCGCTGCGAGCCCGGAGATCACACACAGCACTGCCACTGTGAATTCCATAATTTTCCTTTCACCTCATTATTCATTTGTCATGGTTCGCAAAGTGTCAGACGTAAAATCGAATTTAATGGTCAAGCAATGAATTTTATGCCAACATGCCTTATTTTACAAAAAAAACGGCGATTTCACAAGGGGTATAATTAAATCGGAGACGCGCGGAAGTTCAGCCGAAGTTCCGCTGTCCTCCGCCGCCAACGTCGCTCGGCCCGCCGGTGATCTCGGCCTTCTCGCGCGGCACGACGAATCTACGGCTGATATTCTCCAGCAGCGTTTCGCCGCCGGCCTCGTACCATCTCGCGAGAGCGGCGCCCTCGCCTCCGTAAACAAGCTCTTCAAAATCTTCCGGCCACGCCGTGCGCTTCTCTTCGTTCAGGACGTCGAGCCTTACAAAGCCGCTTGAGATTTCTATCGCGGCGCTCTCCGAGCCGCCGCTTTTTATCCTCACGATTCTCATTTCGTCTTCTCCTCCGTAGCGCAAATATTTTTGCGGGCGCGCTTACGGCGATGATTTTTTTACGGCCGGCTCCGCCTCGCTCACATCCCGCCGTCCAGCGCCGCCGCGCCCATCACCGCCGCGCTGCTTCCGAGCTCGGAGAGCAGCAGTCTAAATACGGCGCGCATAGGCGAGGGCAGGTACTTCGTCGCGCGGCCGCGCAGCTCGTCCGCCATCCCCTCCGCGCGGCTCATCCCGCCGTTGAGTATGACGGCTTCGGGGTCGAGCGCCGCGCAGATGGAGGCTATGCCGCGCGCGAGGGCGTCGAGAGAGGCCTCGATAAGCGCCCGCGCGTCGCCGTTTTTTTCGCGCATGCCCCATAAGACGCGGAAATCCCCCGGCAGCCCGCGCTCCAGCGCGCGTCTTTCGACCCAGTCGGCCGACGCCGCCTCCTCAAGGTGCCCGGCGCCGCCGCAGAAACAGCCGCGAAATCCTTCGCCGCACAGAGCCATATGGCCGCATTCGCCGGCCATGCCGTGCGCGCCGCGGATCAGCCTGCCGTTCGCCGCAAGCCCTGCGCCTATCCCGCTGCCGAGCGTGAGCACAGCGAAGTCGTCCATCCCTCTGGCCGCCCCGCAGATATGTTCGCCGACCGCCGCGCAGTTCGCGTCGTTTTCCAGCCTCACCTCGGCAGAGATCCCGCGGGCGCGCATGTCCCGCGCGATCAGCGTGCCGACGCGGGCGCCTTCGCAGCCCTTGAAGTTCGTCAGCTTCAGCACCGCGAGACGGTCTTTGCTCACGAAGCCTGGCACTCCTATGCCGATGAAACATTCGTCGCCGCGCGAAACCCACATCAGCGCGAGCTCCTCGACCGCGCGGAGCACCGAGAGGGGATCCCTTTCGCTCGGCGTCCTGACCGTCACTGGGGAGACGAGGCGCGGCGCCCCTCCGCTGAAATCGACTTCTCCGCCGCTTATCGTATGCCCGCCGAGGTCGATGCCGATTCTCTTGATCAAAACGCGCCCTTCTGCGCAGAAGCGCTTGCGATCACCGAATAGAGGACGCGGCGGAGTTCGAGCGCGTCCTCCGTCTCAAAGCGCAGAGCGCGCGGCGCGATCCTCACGGCGCCCGGGACGAGCGACGCGGCGTCGGCCTGCATCGTGTTTGCGAGCCCCACGTCGAGGACGTAGGGCGCTTCCATCGTAAAGGGGGAAAATTCGCCGGCTTTCAGTTTTTCGGCGGCGCGCTTCACGCCAGCGTAGATTTTTTCGCAACTTTCTTCCGGCGGCAGACAGAGGGCCGCCGCGTGGGCGAGCCCCTCCTTCACGGGAATCGTCTCCACATTCTCGCCTAAGAGGCTGCCGGCCTCGATGCAGAGCGCGCAGTCGCCGCTCACCGCTATGACCGGGACGTCCTGGACCCCGGCCAACAGCGCGTTGAAGCCGGCTTCGCCCATTTTTCTGCCGTTCACCGAGAGAGAGTAGATCGTCTGCTTGTCGTAGCTGTGGTCGAGCACGGCCTTTTCCGTTCCGGCCATCGCGTGATAGCCGAGGAAGACCGCGCCGCCGCAGCCGCCGACCTCCTCCATCATGCCGAGAAGCTTCGGCGAGCCGGAGACGAGGCGCACGCCGCGCCCCAAACGCGATATGTCTACGTTGGTCATCGAGCCGTGCGCGTCGTTCACTATCACGCGCTCCGCTCCGCCGTCGAAGGCTCCTTTGACGGCGGCGTCGAGGTCGTGCAGCTGCATCACGCGCCCGAAAGAATACTCCTGACCGCCGGGGTCGGCCTGCGCGGCCGACACGACGCCGGTGCAGCCCTCCATATCGGAGCTGATGTATATTTTCATTATAAAGAGGCCTCCTTGGCGGCGCGCGGGAAATCAAAGCCCGCGTCCGGCGCTAAACGTTGAATCTGATTTCTATCATATCCCCGTCCTTGACGACGTATTCTTTCCCTTCGAGACGCAGAGTCCCCGTTTTGCGGCATTCGTCAAGGGAATAATTGTTTCTCATGTAGTCGTCGAACGCTACTACCTGAGCGCGTATGAAGCCGCGCGCAAGGTCCGAATGTATCGTCCCGGCCGCGTCAACGGCGCTTTCTCCCTTATGCAGCGTCCACGCGCGCACTTCGTCGGGGCCGCAGGTGAAAAAGCTGACGAGCCCGAGCAGGCGGTAGGCCTCTTCTATCAGGCGTTCGCGCCCCGGCTCCGTGATATTCAGCCCTTCAGTGAATTCGGCGGCTTCCTCGGGGGCGAGCTCCATTATGTCCATTTCCAAGCTGCCGTAGAGCTTGCAGAGCTTCACGCCGCGCTCGTCGGCGCGCTTTTTCAGCCCGTCCCACTGCGGGATCTTCTCCTCCTCGTTCTGGCTTTCGTCGAGGTTGAGCAGGACGATCTGCGGCTTCGACGTGACGAAGGCGAAGCCGCGCAGCTGCCGCCGTTCTTCGGACTTCAGATCTATGGCCGAGAGCGGTTTTTCCTCCATCAGACAGTCGTAGCACTTCTCAAGCAGATTTTTTTCTTTATCTTCGTCGGACGTTAGCTTCTTCTTCGCGCGCAGCTTCGAGAGGCGGTTTTCGATCACCGCGAGGTCGCGGAAGATAAGCTCGTCGTCGACGATGTCCCAGTCGCGCAGCGGGTCTATAGAGCCCTCCGGGTGTTCGACGGAGGGATTGGCGAAACAGCGTATCACCTGAATCAGCGCGTCGGCGTCCGCGACGAAGGACAAAAAGGCGTTGCCGAGCCCCTCTCCCTTCCCCGCGCCGCGCGACAGCCCGGCCAGGTCGACGAATTCCACCTGCGCCGGCGTCTCCTTGCGCGGCTTGTGTATCCGCACAAGCTCGTCGAAACGTTTGTCCGGCACGGAGACGACGGCCCTGTTGGGGTCGGTCTTGCCTCCGGCGTAGGGCTTCACCTCCGCGCCCGCCCTCGTGATCACGTTATAAACCGTAGATTTTCCGCTGAGCGGCAGTCCCACTATCCCGCAATGCAGCATCGCTATCACTCCAATTTATGCGCCTATCGCAATTTCGCTTATTTACGCCGCGGCGCGCCGCCGCTATTCGACGTCCTTCATGCTCCGGTAGCCGTTCTCCTTTATAACTATCAGGCCGTCTCTTATCTTTTCGCCGATATCCTCGACAGATTCGCGGATATCGGCCGGGATGCCGCTCTTCGCTTCCACCGCCCAAACCAAGACGTCTATGCGCATATACTCGATTCCTCGGCGGATACATCGCCGAAGCCGTCGGGAAGCGTCTCATCCGCGCCATTTCAATTATACATTAAAAGCACCGCCGGGGCGCAGTCCGCACAGATCAAAACAGATTTAGGCAAAACAGATCGGCTCAAAACATTGACAAAGTTGTCGGCAGGTGGTAGTTTAGTTTTGATATGCAATGTAGCATCTTAATAAAGACATATCCGCGGAGTTAGGGAATCCGGTGAGAAGCCGGAACGGCCCCTGCCACCGTAATCGGCAAGCGGAGAGCGCGTAGATCGCTTCCGCAGACCGAGCCGCATCCAGCCACTGTCGAAAGATGGGAAGGCGCGGCTTGAAGGCCGAGAGTCGGGAAACCTGCCGCCGGATGTTTTGGCTTCAAATGCGCAGAGGGCGCACCGCGGCCGACCGACGGATATATATTTTTCGCGGGAGGAGGCGTCAGAGCCCCTCCCGCGTATTTTATATCCGGATCCAGGGCGGAGCCTTTTGCGCTTCTCCGCCGCGGACAATTTAAATCTCACATACAAGGAGGACGAGAAATGTGTAAACGATTTTATCTTCTCACGCTCGTGCTGGCGCTGTCCGCCGCGCTCCCGGCCTGCGCCGCGCAGAAGGCGGCCTGGATCGAAAGCGCGGACACGGCCTGGTACGAGAACGACAGGGAGGCGTCGGAATACGCGATAGACACCCCCGAGGAGCTCGCCGGGCTCTCTGTGCTGGTCGGCAGCGGCGACGCGGAGGGAGCGAAGGTCAACTTCAACGGAAAGACGATACGCCTGGCTAAGGATATAGACCTCTCCGGCCGGACGTGGACTTCTATAGGATGCGGGTACGGCAGCTTCCAGGGGGTATTCGACGGGCGCGGGCACACGATAGAAGGGCTCGGCACCGTAACGCCCTTCGACGAACAGGGCTGGTCAAACGGTTACGGCCTCTTCGGATGGGTAAGCGGCCGGCAGGCCGTCGTAAAAAACATCAACCTTAGGGGCGTCGTCGCCGCCTCCGGCGATAAATGCTCTTCGCTTGGGGCTGTTGTCGGCGGCATCGATCAAAACGCAGCGGTCGAAAACTGCGTATTTTCCGGCGCGCTCAAAGGCTTCAGCGGCGCCGCGATCGGCGGCATCGTCGGTTATAATTACGGTGGCAGCGTCCGCAGCTGCTCCGTGAGCGCCGACATCGCAACCGGCGCGACAAACGCGGAGGAAGCAAAAAAAACAAGAATCGGCGGCATCGCCGGCAGCTACGAATGTTACGAGGTCGGCCCATCCATTGAAAATTCCGTCTTTACAGGTTCCATCAGATACACGGACGGCTCCGCTTCGATGAGGGTCGGCGGCATTGCAGGCGAGAATTCTTCGGAACGCTGTATCATCCAGAACTGCGCCGTCTCCGCCGACATCGACGTATCGGGCGGCACATCGCCCTTCGGCTACGACCAGTGGATAAACTGCGCCGGCGGCGCAGCCGGCTACAACGGCGGAACTATCAATAACGTAGCGGTGACAGGCTCGGTGAAGCTGCACGCCGACGACGCGCAGAACGACGTGGCGGCGGGGGGGCTTGCCGGAGTAAACGTCTCAGGACAGAACATCCGCATAGAAAACAGCTCGCTCAGCTGCACAGTCTCGGTTTCAAGCCCGAACGCAGAAAAAACCTGGGCGGGCGCGATAGCGGGTTACAACTACGTATCCTCGTGGTCTCCCCATCAGAACCGCGGCATGATAATCAACAACCGCTGGGTCAAAAAGAAGGGAGTGCCGAAAGCAGCGGCCGGAAATTATAATGAAATAAGCGCCGACATAAGAGAAGTCTGCATCATAAGCAACGACGCGGTGGCGTCGGATTCAAAGCTGCCCGCAGCCGCCGTGCTCACCGTGCCGCTCGTCAGCCTCACGGAAAACAAATCCCTCACGCTTGCGGCAACGGTGTACCCCGTGACGGCCTGCAACAAAGACGAAGTCACGTTCCTGTGGAGCGTGAAGGACGGCTCGATACTTTCCCTTTCGGCGGACGGCGCTTCCGCGTGTATAAAGGGGCTCAAAGCCGGCTTCACGCAGGCGAGCCTCACCTGCGGCGGCCTGCTCGGCGGCGAAAACAGCTATACTCCCGCCACCGGAGCTGCGGTATGCCGCGTCAACCTCGACGGTCTCAAACTCTCGCCCGAGGCGATATCGCTCGACGCATCCGGCAAAAGCGCGGACATCACGGCGGAGATAGCGCCGGATGCCGACATCCCGTCGTATCCGGTGCTCAAATGGACGTACGAAGTGGTCTCCGGCGACGGCGCAGCGGCAGACGACATCATCCTCTCCTTTGGCGGGACAAGCCTCGCGGCCAGCGTAACGCTGAAGAACCACGTCCCCGGCGCCGTCTACCGCATCACTGCAGAGGCGGTAGACGATTCCTCGCTCAAAGACTCGATCCTGCTTACCGCCGCGCCCTCTGCGCCCTCCGGCGGCTCCTCCGGCGGCTGCAACTCGGGCTTTGCGGCTGTAGCGCTGCTTCTGCCCTGCGCGCTGGCGCTGGCGGGAAAGACAAAAAGGAAGAGGGCGGCTATGAAAAAGCCCCGTGCGGGCAAAGCCCTCCTCGTGCTGACAGCGCTGCTTCTTACGCTTTCGGCGGCTAAGGCTCCGGCGGCCGATTTCTGGAAGGCGGATACGGGCTGGTACGACGGCCCCGCCGCCGCCAAAGGCACCGCCGACGACCCCTACAGGATATCGGACGCGGAGGCGCTCGCGGGGCTCGCGGCGCTCGTCAACGCCGGCTCCGACGACTTCAAAGAAAAATACATAACGCTGACGGTGGACGTCGATCTTGCGAAAAAAGAGTGGATCCCCATAGGCTGGATGGTCGCCTACGGCAACCTCCGCGGCTTCGCCGGACACTTTGACGGCGGCGGGCACCGGATAACGGGTATGCTCATCTCCACCGGCGAGTATATGCCGAAGGGGGCCGACGGCAATATGGACCCCAACGGCCAGCGCAGCCACTGTACCGGGCTCTTCGGACACCTGCTGCCGACGGGCACGATACAGAACCTCTACTTAGAGGGCTCCGTCACCAATAAAGTCGACTCCGGCGCCGCCGGCCTCGTCAGCTGGACCGACGGGCAGGTGAGCAACTGCGTCGTCAGCTGCGACGTCGACGCCTCCGGCGAGGGGCGCTCGTATGCCGGGCAGGTAGCCTCTCTGGTAGGCGGCGGGCTCGTGCGCAACTGCGTCACATACGGGACGGTAAAATCGACCGTAGGAGCAGCCTACTCGGGCGGCATAGCGGGCTTCGGCTACTGGTACAGGGGCAATGTGGAAAACTGCGTCTCCATGTGCTCCTCTATCACCAGCACGATGGACGCCGGCGGGATCTGGGGCGGCTTCAACTCCACGACGAAATACTGCGTCTCCGCCGCCGACTATGTAGAGGGCGACGTCAAATACACCGGCGGCATAGTCGGCGCCTTCGGATTCGGCTACACGGAATGCTACTGGCTCAAGGTAAAAGAGGGGCAGCCGGATGGCGGCAATCCGTCGATGGGCTACGCCGAGCAGGGTAAAATAACAGACCCGGCGCTCCTGCCGGCGGCCGCCGTCGTCCTGGACACGGAAGGCTTCAAGACGTTAAAGACGGGCGAGAGCCGCGAGATAGAGGCGAAGGTCTATCCGCCGACCGCGGACGCCTCGGCGCTGCGCTACAGATGGACGCTCCCGGAGGGCCTTACGCTGCTCTCAGGCGCCGGCACCTCAAAGATAACGGTCCGCGCCGATAAAGAGGGCTTCTATCCGGTAAGCGCGGCGGTCACCGGCCTGCTGGGCGTCGGCGCGGAGAGCGCGGACATCGCCCTTACGCCGGGAGGCATACTGAAAGTCGCCTCCAAAAAGGTCGCCGTTGAAAAAATAATGATCGGCGGCAGCGCCGAGGCCATGAGAGAGGGCGAAAGCCGCACCTTTACTGCCGCCTGCACCCCCTCGGACGCCGAGGGCGATATAAAGTGGACGATAGCCGCGGCGGGCGGCGGCGCTCAGGACTCAGACGTACACCTCACGGAAAACGCCGGCGGCAGCGCGACGGTGACGCTGCGCCGCGCCGGCGGAACGTCAGGCGAATACAAGCTCACCGCGACCGACGAGGAGAGCGGCGTCTCGGCGTCGGTCACCCTCACCACTTCCGTAATAGAGGGAGAGGAGATATGGAGCATCCTGCCGATCGGCGACGTGATAACGGCCGACGTCGAGGCGGTAAAGGCGAACGGCATCAACTCATCGCAGCTCGACGACGTCGCAAAGAGCCTCGGCGCTTCGATGGGCTCCTTCAAGGTCAACGAGAGGGGCGTCGTCTACCTGGAAGACGCCGTCTTGCAGCGGGCGATCGTGGACGCCGTCTCCGACGACAGCGTCGCGCTCGACCGCGCGGTATCGCTGCCGCTCTTCAGGGCGCAACTTTCGACTGCCGGCGCTACGGCGGCTACGGCCTTCATAATAAGCGGCGACAGGCTGCTCGCCGATACGCCGCAGGAGGTCAGGCTCGTGAAGACGCGCCCCGACGGAACGGGAACGTTCTTCGCCTATGCAGCCGCCTCGGCAGACTACAAAGACGGACACTTCACGCTCCAGCGTATGGACGACGGCGTGATGGCGGCTGAAGAGGCCATAGAGGCGGACAAGAGCTACAAGCTCGTCGTCTACGTAAAGGACGGAGGGGATTACGACGTCGATTCCACGGAACGCTCCGTAGTAGACCCGCTGGCGGTCGTAAAGACGTCTAAGAAGTCCTCCGGCGGCTCGGGAGGCTGCAGCGCGGGATTCGGCGCGCTCGCGTTGCTGCCCGTCGCTTTCGCCGCCCTGCTGAGAAGGCGCGGCCGCAACGGCCGCCGTCAATAGAGCCGCCTCCGCACGCGCGAAGGCAAAGATTTTACTCTGCGAGAAGGGGCCGGTTTTTTCCGGCCTCTTCTTATATCATCCGCGCGAAAAACCACAGTTTGGGCCGCGCGCGATGAGACAGCTAAGAAAGACATGAATCCGCCATCTTTCACCGCCTCTATTATCGAAAAGATCATTGGCTTCGGCTTCTTTCTGTAAGCTGTAGAAGAGCCGGCCTGCGGACATACGGGCGGGCCCGCACAAAGCGCCGGCGTCGGAAGCGGCCGGCGACGCGCTTTTATGGCGCCGTCTCGGCACAATACGGAGAAATTTCCGCGCACGCAGCGCGGCGCCTTTCACGCGAAAGCCGGCGCAAAGGAGCGCCTTGTTATATAATTGGTCCATATGAACCGGCTGGGTGGAGTGCGTCGTGAAAGAGTGGAAAAATAAGGGGCTTTTCGCAAAGACTTTTTATTCTTTAAACGGGCTCAGGAGCGCGTTCGTCAATGAAAAGGCCGTGCGCCAGGAGGCTTTCGGCACAGCGGCCGCGACGCTGCTCGCGATAGCCATGCGGCGCGGCTGCGGCAGCGTCTTTCTCGTATTTCTCGCGTCGCTCTTCCCGATGGCGATAGAATTGATAAACACGGCGGTCGAAGAGTTCGTCGACGCGCACTTCGGCCCCGCCTACCGCGAGGAAGTGCGCGCGATAAAGGATACTCTTTCGGCCGCCGTCCTGCTTGCGCTTATTATAGGCTACGGCGTCTGCCTGAAAATCATTTTCTTTTAGCTCCGCGCCCGAGCCCCGAGAAGCTCAGGCTTTCCCCTTCTCCGTCACCTTCGTCGCCGTCTCCGCCGTCCTCTCCGCCCTCATCCTCCTCATCTTCGGGCGGCGCGTATTCCTCCTCTTCCTCTTCCCCACCGCCCATCAGCTGGGCCAGCTTGCTCTGCAGCATGTCCGACGCCGAGCCGCCCTTCACTTTAATAAAGGTGCGCAGCACTCCCTCGACGTAGTAATTGGTATCCGCGACAACCATTTCGCGGTTTTTTATTCTTTCGGCGTTTATTTCGCTGACGAAGCGCTCCTCCATCATGTCGGCCGGCGTGAAGGAGTCCTTCCCCTTTTTCTTGTTTTCTTTCTTGTCGCGCCCGGCCTCCGGCTTTTTGTTTTCCGAGTCCTCCTCTTTTACCGCAGAGCTTTCGGAAAGTTTTTCCTTATCTTTGTCGGTCGATTTATACGGCTTCTTTTTCTCCGGCGAATCTTTTTCGGGGCCGCCTATCTCGACGATTATCTGGTTGTTCGTCTCCTTCGCCGAAAGTTCCGTCACGAATTCTTTAAAGGTCGTAATCGCGCGTATGCCGGTTATAAGCGGCTCTTCCTCCGGCTCCTCTATGCCTCCGCCGCGCGCAGTAACTTCGCAGAAGGAGACGGCGTTCTCCGGAATCCTGAGCTCGAATGTCTTTTTGACGGGAGCCTTGCGCCACGGGCGGAAGGTCACGACGGCCTTTACCTTGTCGCCGGGAGAATATTCTTCTTTTTCATCCTCTATTTTGATCTTGTCGATGTAGACGACGCGCGGCGTTTTCGTCATTTCGACGTCCACGGTGACGCCGTAGGGGTTTATCTCCCTGAAGGGGTTTCGCGAGATGACCTTGCCGAGGGACTCTATCTCCTTCTGCATCGCCTTCACCGCGTCCTTCGGCGAATAGAAGATGTTGCGCCGCGTCCAGGAGGGCTTCATGTTGCCGCCTGAGACCGTATACGCTACGAGCGCAGTGCCGGCGCCCTTTCTTGCCCACAGGTCGTCGACGAGGCCGAGTATGCCGGCCGAGCCTATCTCGGGGCCGATGAAGGGGTCGGCGACGGTCTGAAAACGTTTCGTCTCTTTTTTTCTTTCGTCGACGTCGTGGAAGTTGACGGTATAGCTCGAAGCGGCGGCAAGCTGCCCTAAGCGCCCGCCTATCGCTTCCGGCCTGTCCTGCGTCACGACGCCGGCTATCTTTCCGAGATAGCCGAGCTTGAACGAGCTTTCAATGCTGGGGACGGTCCTCAGGATGCTGGCCTGCGTCATCGCGTAAGAGACGCCCCCCCTGTTGAACATCGGATGCGCGAAGGCGATGAAGCGCCCGTCCTTAGATACGGCCGTGAGCGTGCCTACGCCGCCGACCACGACGTCGCCCCACGCTATCGCGGCGCCTACCGCGGCGCCCGGCTCCGGCCGCCACCGCAGGTCTACCGGAGAGGAGCCAGCCGACTCGGAACCGAGCGGAATTATCGAAACGCCGAGCTTCTTGCCGAGGCGCGCCGCGTAGCGCGCGCTGACGCCGTCCGACGCCAGGGTCATCTTTTCCCGCGGGGCCCCGCTCCCGGAAGCTTCTTCGTCGAAATCTATCTTAACGTCGCCAGAAAGTATTTCTTTATCCTCCGACAGGGCGTCTCCCGATATAGTTTTATCTCCGGAGAGCGCGACGTCGCCGGAAGCCGTTTTACCGCCCGGCGCCGCCTTATCGCCGGACGCGGCTTTGTCCGCGGAGATGATTTTATCTGCCGACGCGGCTCCGCAGCCCGGCGCCCTGTCGTCGGACGCCGCGTCGCTTTCCGCGTCTTTTTTGTCCGCTTCGTCGGGAGGAAGCGGCGGCACGTCGAACCACGGCAGCTTCTGCCGCCATTCCATCGCTTTAAGCATCTCTTCGACGGGGGTCACGAGCCCCAT
Source organism: Synergistes jonesii (assembly GCF_000712295.1). NCBI lineage: Bacteria > Thermotogati > Synergistota > Synergistia > Synergistales > Synergistaceae > Synergistes > Synergistes jonesii. The sequence goes on from NZ_JMKI01000037.1 coordinate 114,431, forward strand.
GCTGCTGTCGGCGAAGGACCAGCTGTAGCCGATCGCGCCGATGAGCCTGCCGTCGACGTATACCGGCGAGCCGCTCATGCCGGCCGCGATTCCGCCGTTTTCACGGATATATTTGTCGAGGACTTCTACCATTATAAGATTGCGCGGCTTAGACTTGCTGGGGACGACGCCGACGATTTTAACCTTGAACGGCGTTATCTTTGTGCCCTGAAGAACGGTCTTCGCGTATCCGAGCATCCCCGGGCGGATCTGTGAAAGCGGCATCACCGGCTCCTTCGGCACGAAGCGCTCCTCCGCGCGTGCGCCGGAGGCGAGCAGCGCGGCCATCGCAAGCGCTGAAAGTATTTTTGCGGCTTTTTTCATTTTACTCTCCAAGGTTTTATTTTTCATTTTTCAAGAATCTGAGATAGGCCATTATCAGCTCGTCGATCCCCCCGTCGAGCACGGCCTGCACGTTTCCTATTTCGCAGCCGGAGCGGTGGTCCTTCACCAACTGAAAGGGCTGCAGCGTGTACGAGCGGATCTGGCTGCCCCACGCGATAGAGCGCTTCTCTCCCTGTATGCTTTCGAGCTGCTCGTGACGCTCGCGCAGCGAACGCTCGAAGAGCTTTGAGCGCAGCACCTGCATCGCCGTAGCGCGGTTCATGTGCTGCGAGCGCTCCGTCTGGCAGCTCACGACTATGCCCGTCGGCAGGTGCGTGATGCGCACCGCGCTGTCCGTCATGTTGACGTACTGGCCGCCGGCTCCGCTCGAACGGAAGGTGTCCATTTTCAGATCTTCCGGACGGATTTCTATCTCTACGCCGTCGGGCAGCACGGGCATCACCTCTACCGACGCGAAGCTCGTGTGCCGGCGCTTGGCCGAATCGAAAGGCGAAATGCGCACCAAGCGGTGGACGCCCTGCTCTCCCTTCAGGTAGCCGTAAGCGTAATTTCCCTTCACCGAAACTGTGACGCTTTTTATCCCGCCCTCCTGGTCGGGCAGCTCGTCTATCAGCTTGACGCCGTAGCCGCGGCTTTCGGCCCAGCGCATGTACATCCTGTACAGCATCTGCGCCCAGCTCTGCGAATCGAGGCCGCCGGCTCCCGCGTGGACCATCACTATCGCGTCGCCCGCGTCGTACTCTCCGTCGAGCAGTATCACTGTCTGATAATCCTCTATCGCCTTCTCAAGCTTTTCGGCGCGCGAATAAAATTCTTCCTCCAGCTCGGCGTCCTCTCCGTCGGCGAGCATTTCGGCTATCGCTTCGACCTCCTCGAACTCGCCCTTCATCTCGTTGGCCTTGTCGACGCGCGACTGCACGCACGATATTTCGCGCGTGACGGACTGGGCGTCGGGGGAGCTCCAGAAGCCCTCTTTTTCCACAGATTTATTGAGTTCTCTTAATTTGTTTTCGGCTCCGGGCAGGTCAAAGACTTTCACGCAGCTCATCGAACGATGAACGCAGGTTCGTCATGACGGTTGAAATAGGCAGCACGACCATCGATAACCCCTCCAAAAAATACGATTAGGTTTTTATTATAACCGCAAACCAATAAATGCGTATATAATGAAAGAGGAAATGTATTGAGGGGGGCGGCGTATGGCAAAAGCCAGCGAAGAGACAACGAGCCGCGCGAGGATTCTTGAAGCGCTCATCGCGGAGCGCGGCGGAATCGTCCCCGGCGCGCGGCTCGCACAGCGGCTCTCGGTCTCGAGGCAGGCGCTCGCAAAAAATATTTCGGCGCTCAAGGCCGAAGGCCTGCCGATCGAATCTCTTCCTCGGAGGGGCTACAGGCTGCCCGGCGTGGACGACGTGACTGCGCTAGCTCCGACGCTGATCGAATATTTTCTGAAGGACAACCCGATATTCAATAAATGCATATGCTTCGACGAGATCGACTCTACGCAGCGCGCGATAAAAAAGCTGGCGCGCGAAGGGCGCGAAGCTGGGATCGTCGTGCTCGCCGAGGCGCAGACCGACGGGCGCGGCCGCATGGGCAGAAGCTGGCAGAGCGTCGGCGGCAGGAATCTGACCTTCTCCGTGCTGCTGCGACCGGCGCTGCTTCCCGGCGAGGTGCAGCTTCTCAACCTCGCCGCCGGGCTCGCGCTGAAAAACGCGTTGCGCGAAGAGTGCGGCGTCGCGGCCGAGCTCAAATGGCCGAACGACGTGCTATGCCGTGGCAGAAAGCTCTGCGGAATCTTAAGCGAGTCCGCCGGCGAAGCAGAGCGGATATATTACGCGGTCACCGGCATAGGCGTCAACGTGAACATGGAGCCCGGGGAGATTCCCCAGGAGCTGCGCGGTAGCGCGACGTCGCTGCTGATCGAAAGCGGAAAAAGCTGGCCGCGCTGGAGGATACTCACGGCTTTCCTCGGCCGCTTCGCCGCGCTGCTCGAACTTCTTTCTTCCGGCGGCGGCGCCGAGGCGCTGCTTGAGCTCTACCGCGCCGGCTGCGACACGCTCGGGAGGGAGATAAAGGTCATCTGCGACGACGGGAGCGTGACCGGCACGGCTTCGGGCGTCACCGCCCAGGGCGCGATAATCGTAAAGACGCGCGAAGGCGAAAAAACATTTGCCGCGGCGGATGTCGTTCATCTGCGCGCGGCCGGGGAGGCGAAGTAGATGAGGCTGACGGAACGCGCCAAAACAAGCGGCTGAGCGGCGAAGATCGCTCCGGCGGAGCTTGACGAAATTTTAAAGGGACTTCCGGTCCTCCATTCAGAGGAACTGCTCGCTTCGTGGACGCACGGAGAGGACGCGGCGCTATGGAAGATAACGGAAGAAAGGATCGGAATCCTCACGACGGACTTCATAACGCCCGTCGTCGACGATCCGCGCAGATACGGCGAGATAGCGGCGGCGAATTCACTCTCCGACATCTACGCGATGGGAGGGCGCCCGCTTATCGCGCTGAACATCGTCTGCTTCCCCACCTCCTGCGAGCCGATCGAGGTACTGCGTCAAATCCTCGACGGCGGCGCGCGCAAGGTGATCGAGGCGCAGGCGGTGCTCGCAGGCGGGCACAGCGTGCAGGACGAAGAACCGAAATACGGGCTCGCCGTCTTCGGCGAGGTGGAAAAAAGCGAAATGTGGACGGTCGGCGCGGCCAAGGCCGGCGACGTCCTGCTTCTCACAAAACCGGTAGGCACGGGCATAGCCGTCACCGCGATAAAGGCCGGCCTCTTCGCGCCGGAACACGTCGCTGCGGCCGAGAGCTCTATGGCTAAGCTAAACGCGGTGCCGCCGCTGCTGCCCGCGGAGCTGCGCCGCGCCGTGAGCGCCGCGACGGACCTGACGGGCTTCGGCCTCGCGTCGCATGCGCTCGACTTGGCGCCGGACGGGGTATCGCTGGAAATCGACTGCTCAAAGATTCCCCTTCTTCCGGGAATCTCCGAGATGGCCGACATGGGGCTCATCCCGGCCGGCTCGTACGAAAACAAAAATTATGTCGGCGGCAGGGTGACGAACAGCTCGAAGATCGGCAGATTCGCAGAGGATATCGCGTTCGACCCTCAGACCTCGGGCGGCCTGCTGGTAGCGGCGCCGCAGGACGCGGCGGAGGAGATCGTCAGGATAGTTAAAAATTCCGGCTTCCCCGACGCCGCGATAATAGGAAAATTTACCGAAGGGCGCGGCGGGCTTACGCTGAAATAGCCGTAAAGAGAATAATCAATAATCGAAAAAATCGGACGTCCGGGGCCGGACGTCCGATTTTTTATTCACACCGTACCGCGCCGCTATCCGAGCCTGTTGGCCCTCGAACACAGCAGCAGCGAGATCGCGAGAAAGACCAAATTCGCCACCCAGGCGGCCATAGCCGGGGGCAGCGAGCCGTTCTCGCCGAGCGCCTTGCTGAAGGACATGATGACGTAATAGACGAAAATGATTATCACGCTGAAGCCGAAGCCGACGCCTGAGCTTGCGCGCTGCGGGCGGCTTCCGAGAGCAGCGCCGAGTATCGCGAAGATCAGGCAGGCCCACGGGACCGCGAGACGCAGATGGAAAGCCATCCAAAGCTCTCCCGGGCTCTCGCCGAGCCTCTCCTTCAGCCGGATGAGCGAGAGGAGCTCCTTTATGCCCATTTCGTCCGGCTCCCTGTTCACGTTCTCGATATCCTCGGACCTGAGGTTGAGGCGCAGCGCCTGTCTGTCGAATTTGAAGAGGAGCCCCACTTCTTTCGTCTTTTTGCTTATCTCGTAGACGGCGCCGTTTATCAGCCACCAGCTGCCATCCTCCCACTTGCCGTCCAGCGAGGTGATGATTCTCGCAAGACGCCCCTGGTCGAATTCCTCGACCGTGACATCTTTCATGTCTTTCGTGTCGTTGTCCATCCTGTCTATGTAGATGACGCGCTTCACGACGCCGTCGCCCTCTTCTTTGATGAATATTTTCTGAGTGAAGAGGGGGGCGGACTCCCGCAGCACTTCATATTTCATGACGTTGGCCGCCGCCCTTTCGCTCAGCGGCACGACGCTTTCGTTTATTATGAAGGCTACTATCGATATAAAGAACGCCGCGACCGTTACTGGACGGACGATGCGCTGGAAGGATAGCCCGGCGGATTTCAGCGCGACGATCTCCGAGTTCGCGGAAAGTTTCCCGAAACCGAGCAGCGAAGCCAGAAGGCAGCTCATCGGAATCGTGAAGACGACGAGCCGCGGCATGTAGTAGACGAAGAGCCTTATCACGATGCCGACGGAGACGCCCTTCTGGATAATGAGGTCGGCCATCTGAAAGAGAAGGCCGCCCGCGACAAGTATCGTGGTGAAGGCGACGAGGCCGAAAAAGAACGGCGATTTCAGTTCGCCGAGAATATAGCGGTCCAGCACTCTGACCTTTAATGAGAAAACGTCATTTATCTTCATGTTCTTCCCCGTCATTCATCTTCAGTATATACTCCGCGCTCTCGCGGATCGCCCCGCGCCCCCCAGGCGCCTTTGCGACGAAATCGGCGGCCGCCCTGACGGAAGGATGCGCGTCGCCCACCGCTATGCCGAGCCCGGCCCATTTTACGCATTCTACATCGGGCGTGTCGTCGCCGGCGTACGCGGCTTCGTCCCTTGAGATATTCCAGCCGCCGCAGAGCTCGGAAAGCTCCTTCAGCTTATCGCTCGCTCCGTTGATGCAGCAGGATATTTTCAGATTGTCGGCCCTCTGCTGCGTGGGCGCCGAATAGCGCCCGCTGATGAAGACGACCTTCACCCCGCTTTTCAGCAGCATCGCTATCCCCTGTCCGTCCCTGACGTCGAAGCGCTTCAGCTCGCCGCCGCGGCCGTCCATATAGATTCCGCCGTCCGTCAGCGTGCCGTCGACGTCCATAGCGAAGAGCTTAATCAACTTTTTCTTCGCTCCCGTGCGTCCAGTCCTGCGTCATGCGCGGAGTGAGGCCGCGCTTGCTCGCTTCGGCGAAGTCAAGTATCATCTTCGCCTCCGCGTCTTCCGGATAGAGCTCGCCGATCCTCGCAAGCCCTTCTCTGTTCGTCAATCCCGAATTATAGATGATTCTGTACATTTCGCGAATCTTGGAGCGGGTCTTCATATCGAAACCCCTGCGCTTCAACCCGACCCTGTTGATGTCGTAGACGCGGAGCGGGATCCCCGCCGCCAGAGCATAGGGCGGCACGTCCTGCGTCACGCGCGACATTCCGCCGATCATGCAGTACGAGCCGACGCGCGTGAATTGGTGGAAGCCGCTCATACCGCCTATCACGACATAATCCCCGATCCAGACGTGCCCCGAAAGTCCGGTTTTGTTCGCGATCGTACATTCGCGCCCGACGGTGACGTTATGCGCAAAGTGCACGCCCTCCATTATAAGGCAGCCGTCGCCCACCGTCGTCGCTCCGCCCTCGCCGACCGCGCGGTTGATGGTCACGAATTCGCGGCACACGACGCCTTTCCCGATCTTCACGCGGGTCTCTTCGCCGCGGAAGCTGAGGTCCTGGGGCACCCCCCCTATCACCGCGTGCTCATATATCGTGCAGTTTTCTCCGAGCTCGGTATATTCGCAGACGCTCGCGAAGGGGCGCAGTACCGTGCCGTCGCCTATCTTCGTCTTCGCGTCCACTATGCAGTAGGCGCCGATCGTAACGTCCTCCCCGAGCTCCGCGCCCTTTTCAACTATCGCAGTCGGGTGTATTTGAACGCTCATGATGTCACTGCGCCTTCGCAGTCAATGTGAGATCCGGCGCGATCATAAAGCCCATCTCGGCCTCCGCTACCGTTTCACCGTCCACCTTAGCCACGAACTCAAATTTTCCGACGTTGCCGTGGCGCCTCTTGAGGCGCGCCGTAGTGCGCAGGCAGTCGCCGGGTCTGACCGGCTTGCGGAATTTCGCGTGGTCGACGGAGGTCAGATAGACGAGCTTTCTCTCTTTTCCGGAAAACTCCGGCTGCACCTTCAGAAGTATCGCGCCGACCTGTCCCATGGCTTCGAGTATCAGCACTCCCGGCATGATGGGCTCGTCGGGGAAATGTCCCTGGAAAAAGGGCTCGTTGTAGGTGACGTTTTTGTAGCCCGTAACTTCCTTGATTTCGTCGGTGTCCACGATCTCTTCTATTCTGTCGACAAGCAGAAAGGGGTAGCGGTGCGGCAAAAGATCCAGCAGCTGACTGATCTCTACTCTCATTGTTTTTCGTTTTCCTCCTCGTTATACTGCCTTCAATTATTATTCTGTCTGAAGAGCGTCCGCAGACGCCTCATAAGCTTCCCGTGGATGCTGTGCCCCGCGGCTACAGCGATATAATGCCCCGTCGGAACGCCTCCGACAAGAGCCATATCTCCGAGCAAGTCTATCACCTTATGGGTAACGCATTCAAGCGGGAAGCGCAATTCCTGGCCGCCGACGAGTCCCTTTTCATCGAAGAGCAGGGCGTTGCCGAGCGTTCCACCCTTCGCCAGGCCGTTTTTCTTCAGGAAATCGAGCTCGTACGTCAGCCCGAACGTGCGCGCCTTTGAAATTATATTATAAAATAGCTCCGGCGTAACGTCATATTTTACCAACTGAGTGCCTATAGGAGTGCCGGGATAGTCTATAACGTAAGTCACCGAGAGCTTTTCAGAAGGAGCGGCTGTCAGGGAGCGGCTGCCGCCGTTTTCCTCGACGACCACAGGATAGGAAATCGAGCGGCGCGGTGCGGCTTTACCAGTTTCGCATGTGCCGCACTCCTTTATAGCTTCCGCAAAGGGAAACGCGCTGCCGTCCATTATGGGAACTTCCGTGCCTTCAAGCTCGATTTCGACGGCGTCCAGCCCCATTCCGGCGATCGCGGCGAGAAGGTGCTCCGCGGTCCGCACGGTCAAGCCGTTAGGAAGCGAAAAGGCCGTCAGGCGGCTCTCTTCTTCGACTACGGCCTCCGCGGCGGAAGAGAGCCCGTCCCTGCCGCGGAAATAAATGCCGGCGCGCTCGCATGGGCGCAGCCGAAGAGATGAACTTTCGCCCGAGTGAAGCCCCGTGCCGGATATTTTTATCTCGCCCTTAAGCGTCAGCATCTTTTTCGTTCTCGATCTTTTCTATTTTTTTCGCAAGCTCGCGCAGCTGACGAGAAAGCTCCGGCAGACGGCGGACGGCCGCCTGCTGGCGCAGCTCCAGCTTGTGATTTTGCGCAGGGAAGCCGGAGACGGTCGAGCCGGCCGGGACGTCGCACACGACGCCTCCGCGTCCGCCGACGGTGCAGCCGTCGCCTATCGTCGAGTGATTCGAAGCGCCTGACTGAGCCGCCATTATGACGCCTTTGCCGATCTTTGTACTGCCGGCGATGCCGGACTGGGCGACGATGATCGTATAGGCGCCTATCTCGCAATTGTGCCCTATCTTCACCTGGCTGTCGATTTTCGTCATGGCGCCGACGTGGGTCTCGCCGAAGGTCGCACGGTCTATCGAAGTGCAGGCCCCGACTTCGACGCCGTCGTCGAGGCGCACCGTTCCGATCTGCGGAATCTTTACCATGCCGGCCTTGGGGTCCGGCACGAAGCCGAAGCCCTCGCAGCCTATCACCGCGTTCGAATGGAGCACACAGCCTTTGCCTATCTTCGAGCGGCGATAGACGACGACGCCCGGCTCTATGACGCAGCCCGCGCCGATCTCCGCCTCTTCACAGATGACCGCGTTCTCCATTATCACGCTATTTTCTCCGATTTTAGCGCCGGACCTTATCACCGCCCCCGCGGCTATCGAAACGTTTTCCGCTATTTCCGCGTCCGGCGCAACGACGGCCCTACCGGAAACGCCGGAGGAGGCGGCCGGCTCGTCGCCAAGAAAGGCGAGCAGCGCGATAAGGGCGACGCGCGGTTCATCTGTTTCGACACCGCTCTCCCCTTCTTTGATCCACCCTTTTTTCGTCAGAAGAAGCGTCCCGTCGCGAACGGAAGATATATACTTTTTCTCCCAAAGCGGCGCTATGCTTCCGGGTTCCGCCTTTTCCGGCGGCAGCACCGAGCTTACCTGAATCTCAGGGTCGCCCTTGACGCTGCCGCCAACAAGCTTCGCTATCTCTGCGAGCGATATTTTTTTTGCCGTCATCTTCTTCATTCCCTTTGCAAAACTACAGATTGCCGAGCATCTTCAAACTCCAGCGGTCATCCTCGCGCGCGTCGTATTCGACTTCAAAGGAAATATTTTCCGTCGCGCGCCATCCGAGGGCGCCGTTGAAGTCTCCCTCCTCGCTGACCCTCAGCCAGAAATAGGGCTTGTGGAGCTGCGGATCCATCGTGAGCCTCGCCCACCACATATCATCCTTCGTATCCCATTCGCCGCCGAGCCAGAAATCCGAGACAGGGCGAAAGCGAAGTCCGAATCTATAAGAAAAATTCCACTCCTGCAGGCCGAGTATCGCCTCAGCGTAAGCCTCCATAGGAACGTCGGGATGCAGCTCGACTTTGCGTCCTAAGTGAAGCCCGAGCTCCGCGGAACGGTCCGACGTGCCGGCGTAAATCGCCGCCCACGCCGCTATAGTGTACAAGCGGCTCTCGACGCGCACGTTCAGCTGCGATATCTGAGAGGGGGAAAAGGAGGCTTTCGCGCTGGAGGCGGAACGCCTCGTTATGCTCTGATCGTTTATATAATCTTCAGCCCAAAGGTTTATCTCGCGGGTGTGCTTCGCGGTCCACGCGACTGGAAGCCCGATAAGGGGGGCAGACTCTCCCATCAGCCTGTTGCGCAGCTCGCCGTGCAGCACGGAGGGAAGAGAATTGGAAACGGGCGCGGGGTTTACCGCAAGGACCATAGGCATCTTAGGCGCGAAGGAAACGGACATTTCGCGCGCGCCGCCCTTCGCCGTCATCAGAAGAGAGGGCGCCCAGCCCGGAAGGGCCTCTTCGGTGATTTTTTCTATTTCTCCCTGAAGGGCTTTATCCGACCACGCTATCGATTCGAGAGGGACGCCGGCAAGCATCGCTTCGATCTGCGGCTTCAGCGGCGATACGTCGTCTTCAAACCACTCGAGAGCCGGAGAGCCAATCTGGGGCACCTTGACGTCGACGCTCCAAGGCTGCTCTTCCCGCGCTGAAAAATTGACGCCGATCACATCTTTTCCCAGCGCCTCCGCGCTTATTTCATAACCGGCGAAGATGCGCTGCGCGACGGTCTTCATTATCTCAGCCTGGTAGGGAAGGGACTGGCCGCGCGGCATGCCTTCGTGTACGGCGTCAAGGCTCTGCTTCGCAAGTGAAGCCTGCCATGCCGGCAGGCCTTTGATCTCGACGGAGGCGAACGCGTCGGAGCGGAAGAAAACAACAATCGTTGCGGCAATCAGCACTGCCGCAACGATTTGAAAATATTTTGCGTTTTTTCTTTTAGAAGAGCTCTCCGAAGCCAAAATGGAACCTGCCTTCGTCTCCGTCCGCATAGTCGAGGCGCAGATTTCCCAGAGGCGTATTCAAGCGGATGCCAATTCCCGGCGCGGAACCCCAGCCGTCGTCGCCGTAGATTACGTCCTCACCGTTGCGGATCTTGCCGGAATCCCAGGCGCGTCCTATATCGTAGAATACGACGAACGAGAACATCTTCTGCATCGGTATGCGGAGTTCGAAGTTGCCGAGCACCATGTTGCGGCCGCGGTAATAGTCGTCGTCATAGCCGCGCAGCGTCGTGTCTCCGCCGACCGTGTACATTTCATCGTAAGGCACGTCGCCGGTCGAAGAGCCGGCGATCACACGGGCGGCGAGGGTAACCGGCTTATCGCCGTAGCCGTCGAGCAGATTCGTTTCGAATAGGCCTTTGAGGAAGTTGCCGACCGGGAAGTAGAACTTCGTTTCCAGCCAGTATTTCATATAGCTGTAGTCTTCCTCGTTGACGGTAGCCTTGCCGAACTGGAAGCTAAGGCTCTCGACGTCGCCGCGCGTATAGGGCGCGTATTCGTCGATGTTGAAGCGGCGGAAGGAAAGCGTCGCCGAATAGTAATCGCCTTCGGCGAGCTCTTCTTCGCGGATCCTCCGCAGCTCCTCGGCGCGGGCGCTTTCATCCGGATAGTCCTCGACGAAGCCGTCCCTTTCCCTCATATTGTCGTTCTTCGTGTTATGCCAGTCGAGCAGCACGTACCAGTTATACTTCGATTCGTCCCTGAACTTTTTGCCGAAGCCGAGGAAAGCTCCGTACTTGTCGCGGTCGTATTCCAGGTACTGCTTATCGTTCTGGTAATAATATATGTCGTCCCAGGCGCGCTTATAGCCGCCGAACTTCCAGGCCATCACCTTTCCGCTCATGTAGGGCTGTTCGAGCGAGAGCCAGTACTCCTCGCGGTCGCCGAGCTCGAAGCCGACGCTAAGCTTCAGCCCGCGCCCGGATATATTGTAGTTCTCATAGCTCATGCCGCCGCCGAAGCCGCTCTGCGTGCCGTAGGAAACGTTGAAGCCAAGCTTGCCGGTGCGCGCCTCTTCGACGGTGAGAACGACTATGACCTCGTCCTGATTCTCTCCAGGCTCGAAGTTGACGTTGACGTCGTTGAAATAGCCGATGCCCTGCAGGCGGTTCAGCGTAAGGCGCAGCTTATTGGCGTTGAAAAGTTCTCCGGGTTTTATTTTCAGATAGCGTTCGATGATGTGTTTCTTCGTGATCCTGTTGCCCTGTATGATTATGTCGGAAACCTTCGGCTCTATGATCTCGACGGTTATAACGTCTCCGTCGATCTTAACGTCCTTGACGTTCGCCATAACATAGCCGTCCGACTGATATTTTTCCTTTATCCTTTGAAGGTCGTTGCGGAAAAACGTCCTGTTGAATATCATTCCGGGCTGCGTGAATATGGCGCTTTTCAGCTTGTCCTCGTCGTATACGGTGTTGCCGATGAATTTGATCTCTCCGACCTTCGGGTTTTCCTGAACTACGAACGTGACCTTGACGCCGTCGCCTTCATCGGTCACTTTGTAATCCGCCGAGCTGAAAAATCCGAGTTCGAATATCGCGTCCGCATCCTTGCGGAGCTTTTCTTCGTCGACATGCTCGCCCACCTTAGAGGTGACGACGCTCATGATATGCTCGGCCGCCACTTCCTCGTTGCCCTTAAGTTCGACGCTCTCTATGACGGGCCCCGTCAGCTTTTCCATTTCCGGAGGCTCCGGCTGTTCGGGCTTCGCCGCGGAGCTCTGCTGCGCGCTTTCATCATGCGACGCCGCGCTCTCCTCCGCAGCCATGCAGCACGACGCCGAAAATGTAAGCGCGAGGATAAGGGCAAGAATCTTTGTTTTTCCCAGCACAAATACCACTCCTTAAATACAAGGGGTAAAAAATTTTTTAATTTACGATCTTGATCGCCGGCTCTCCCCCGCGAAGGCTCTTCTCCCCGATCTGTACGAGCGTCAGCAGATCTTCCGGCTTGATTTTGTTATTTTCCGCCTTCGGCCTCGCCTGAGCGGGCGCGGCAGGTGTATTCGCCCTTTTCTGAACGGGTACGGAGGAGAAAGCCCTCTTCGAATCGGGGCTCCTGATCTCAGCCGCGCGGACTGCGACATTGCTGTCATTGAGGCTCCTGCGCAGCATAGTAAGGAGCTCTTTCTCCTCCGACGTCACTATAGCGAATTCTTCAGAGCGGCCGGCGGACACCGAAGGAAGCGACGCGGACATGGATGGGATGCCGCTTTCAACGGCGATCGGAAGCGTCGTAAGGCAGATTATGATAATTGCGACGGCAAAAGATTTCGCGCCGGAAAATACCATATTTCCCGCACGGACCGAGAGCGGGATTTTTACGTTCTCGGCCTCTGCTTCTTCCCACAGCTCCTCGCGAACCTGCTTAAGCTCGGCCGAAAGGCAGTCCGCTTCCGCCACCGCGGACTTCCACTTGCGGCTTTCGCAGGCGGCGGCGAGCCTGTCAAGCCACCTCTGCAGTCTTGTGATCTTCTGTTTCATCCGTCTCACCCCACAGGCAACGATAAAAAGATTATCCCAGCTTACGCCTCATCTGTGGCACCGCCGGAGTAAATCCCCAGCCATGATTTCAGCTTTGCGAGGGCCTTTCTTCTTATCCTGTAAACGTGGCTGATGTCGATATTCTTTTCGTCGGCGACCTCGCGTGCGATGCGCCCTTCCATTATCAGCGCGTTTATGATCTCCGTCTCGCGCTCGGAGAGCTGCGAAAGCGCGTTTTCCAGATCTATCGACCATTCGCTGCGGCTCGCCTCGCCGTAGAGCATCGAATTTTCGTAGCTGCCGTCGGCAAGCTCGGAGTCGTCCACCGGCGTCGGAGCCTTAGCCTCGACGCGCTGCAGGAAGTTGATCATCCTTCCGCGAATCTTGTAGTAGGCAAACGTAGAGAAACGGACGCTGCGCTCCGGGTCGAAAGAATCGACGGCGCTTATAAGGGCGAGCATCCCCTCCTGAATCAAATCCTGATATGTGTCGTAGGGAACCTTTAATTTTTTCGCCAGCCAGTAGACCATGGGGCGATTCGCGAGAATGAGCTTTTCCCTCGCTTCCTCGCTCCCGGCCGCGCAGTCCTTCCACAGCTGCGATTCATCCCGGCGTTCCGTAACTTTTTCCGTCTCATTGCGCATTTAACCACATCCCATTCAGAGACAAGCTTAGCAACTATCTAATTCTACCACAGTTTAAGAGATTTTACGCTACAGCAGCGGAAGAGAAGCGATTCTACCCTCCGCCACTTTCAAATGCGTCGTGTCGTTTTGAAAAAGGAGCACGAACCTGCCCGCGTCGGCGCCGAAAGCGGTTATCGAACAGTTGTCGATGCGCGTCCTCCAAAAATAACTGACGCGCGGCAGAGCGAGCAGCCGCGGGAAAAGCGCGCGAAGCATCGCGCCGTGCCCGACGACCACGATGCTCCGCTCCGGTCTCGCAAGCAGAAGCTTCGACAGCTCGCCGCAGCGCTCGTACAGATCGTCCGCTTTTTCTCCGCCGGGCGCGTCGACGTTAAGCTGATTCACCCTCCACGCCTCGAAGATTTCGGCGTAATTCTCCCTTATCTCGGCGACGGTCCGCCCCTCCCACTCTCCGAAATCCACTTCGGTGAGAAGAGAAGTCTTTTCCACCGCGGCTCCTTTATGAAACGAAGCTATCTCCTCCGCAGTTTCGTAGGCGCGCGAAAGCGGGCTTGAAATAACGGCGTCGACTTTCGCAAGCGAAAACCTCAGCGCGGCCCTCCGCGCCTGAAGGCGCCCCTCCGCGTTCAGCGGGATATCCGTCGCTCCCTGATAGCGGAGCTGATTATTCCACTCGGTCTTTCCATGCCTGACAAAAAAAATTTTTTTGCCGCCTATCGGAGCTGAAAGTCCCGGCGCCACATTTCCATCTTCCGCCATATTTACCGGCATAAACGCAGACCTCCTCATCCGAACGCCCAGCGCTTAGACAATTACAAAAGAGGGAGAACGCAGAAGACGCTCCCCCTTCAAAAAATCTCGCGCCTCTCAGCGGCGCGAGGCATATATTGGCAGTCCCTAGGAGATTCGAACTCCTGTTAACGGGCTGAGAACCCGCCGTCCTGGACCCCTAGACGAAGGGACCATTCCACTAAATGGCTGGGGTACAAGGATTTGAACCTCGATTACCTGATCCAGAGTCAGGCGTGCTGCCGTTGCACCATACCCCAACGGAACAGACAACGGTTATTATATAAGATTTTCAAATCTTGTCAACAGCCGGAAAAGCGCCGCCAGAGGGCCGGCTGGGCCGCCTGCGGGACGACGGCAGACAATGGTCGGGATGGTCGGACTTGAACCGACGACCCCCTGCTCCCAAAGCAGGTGCGCTACCAGACTGCGCTACATCCCGAAACAGCGAGATTATATCATGAAACGTATTTTTTAAAAACATCGCCGCAGTCGGCTTCCTCAGCAGCACGGAGGCTGCGATTCGACGCCTGACGGATACGCCTGAAGCGCGGGCCCGCCGGGAATTACTTTATTTTATGAAATGGCGGAGGCGTGTGCGAGTCGAACACACCGAGGAAGTCGTTAACTCCCCCCACCGGATTTGAAGTCCGGGCCCGGCACCGGCCGAAAAGCGCCTCCATCGCCGCGATAAAGTTTATCAAAAAGTCGGCTTTACCGCAATTGTTTTTTGCCGAAGTCCGTCTGGTCCTCTTTCACTCGATTGCGCCGATTATCAGCCTGCGCTTTTCCGCTTTTCCTGAGACGTTCCAGCTGCCTTCGAGACAGCGGAGCGCCTCTTTCAGCTTCTCTTCGTCGTCGTAAAACAGGTCGATGACGCTTTCTCCCGCCGCGACGGCGCTTCCTATTTTTTTGTTGAGGCGGATCGCGGCCGCGCGGTCTATCTCGTCATCGAGCTTAAGCCGGCCTCCGCCGAGCGAGCGCAGCGCTTCGCCGACCGCGAGCGCGTCGAGGCGCGAAATAAACCCGCCCTTCGTCTCTTTCAGCGAATATTTTTTCTGCGCTCTGGACAGTATCTCAAGAGGGCGACGGGCGACCTCCGCGTTTCCGCCCTGCGCTTCCACTATCTGAGCGAATTTCGCGAGCGCCGAGCCGTCCGATAGGGCGCGCTCCGCCTTTTCTTTACCGTCGGCGGGGCTTTCGGCGGCTTCGGCAAGTGCGAGCATGAAGCCGCAGAGCGTGACGCACAGTTCGCGCGTGTCGGATGGACCGCGGCCGCTCAGGACTTCGACCGCTTCGTAGATTTCCGCGGCGTTGCCGACCCATTCGCCGAGAGGCTGCTCCATATCGCTGAGCACGGCCACGGCTTTTTTGCCGAGTTTCTTCGAGACTTTGACGAGGTTGCGCGCAAGCGCTTCGGCGGCTTTAGCATCCTTCATGAAGGCGCCGCTGCCGCATTTTACGTCGAAGACGTAGCCCGCCGCGCCGCCGGCGAGTTTTTTGCTGACGATGCTCGAAGTGATGAGAGGTATCGACGGCACTGTGCCGGTGACGTCGCGGAGTTTGTAAAATTTTCCCTCGGCCGGCGCGAGCTCTTTCGAATGTCCGGAGACCGCGCAGCCTATCCGGCGCGCCTGCGCGATGAATTCATCCGACGCAAGGTGCATTTTCATTCCCGGTATCGATTCGAATTTGTCGACGGTGCCGCCCGTATAGCCGAGCCCCGGGCCTGAGAGTTTGGAGACGACGGCGCCGCAGGCGGCGGCAAGAGGCAGCAGTATCAGCGTGGTCTTGTCGCCTACGCCGCCGGTGCTGTGCTTGTCTACTACGCGCATGTCCTTCGGAAAGGCGTATCTTTCGCCGGAGTCCGCGAGCGCCTCGGTGAAGTGCATCGTCTCGTCGTCGCCGAGCCCGTTGAAGTAGACGGCCATCAACCACGCGGAAAGCTGATAGTCGGGCAGCTCGCCGGAGACGGTTTTCGCGACGAGGGCCTGGAGTTCTTCTTTAGAATGGGCTCCGCCGTCGCGTTTTTTTTCGATGAAGTCGACCATATTGAAGCTCATAGCCGCGCCTCCTCTATAAAGCCTTCCACAAGCCGCGCTACTCCGGCTGCCGCTTTGGCCATCGCTTCCAGGACATCCTTATGTGTCAGCTTCTGCATCGTGATGCCGGCGCCGTAGTTCGCGGCGCAGGATATGCCGAGCACGCGGATGCCCATGTGGTTGGCGACGATGACTTCGGGCACCGTCGACATGCCGACGACGTCTGCGCCGAGCAGCCGCGCCATGCGGATCTCCGAAGGCGTCTCGAAAGAGGGGCCGCTGAAGGCGATGTAAACGCCGCGGCGCAGCGGAATGTTTTCCTTAGCGGCGACGCGCTCGAGTACGGCGATGAATTCGCGGTCGTAAGCGGTCGTCATATCGGGGAAGCGCGTCCCCCATTCGTCATGGTTGACTCCGACGAGGGGGTTCCTGCCCATGAAGTTTATATGATCTTCTATCGCTATGATGGAGCCGGGACGTATATCTGTGTTCACCGCACCGGAAGCGTTGGTGGCAACGAAGGCTTTTATTCCGAGCTGGCCAAGCACGCGCACCGGGAACGTTACTTCTTCCATCGTGTAGCCTTCGTAGAAGTGCACGCGCCCCTGCATAGCCGCCACAGGCGTGCCGCGCAGACAGCCGAGCAGTAGTTTGCCCTCGTGCCCCGGAGCTGTCGAGCGCGGCCAGTAAGGTATGTCCTCGTACGGTATCGTCATTGGGCGCTCAATCTTTTCCGCGCCGTGTCCAAGGCCGGAGCCGAGCATGATCGCGGCTTTAGGGGAAAATCCTCCGCTTATTTTTTCGATGAATTTCTGCGCTTCGTCGACTTTGTCCCAGTAGTACATTTTTATTTCCTCCTCCGCCCGGCTATCCCGCAGCGCTATAATTTTTATCCGCCCCCGCAGCCGCGTCTGTTTTTGGCGACGCGTCAACGAGCGAGAGGGTGGTATTTGTCGTAGCTGTCGCGCAGCTCCGTGTCCATGTGCGTGTATTTTTCGGTCGTCATTATGGAGCTGTGTCCAAGTATCTCCTGCAGCGTCCGCTGGTCCATGCCGTTGCGCAGAAGGTGCGTTGCGAAGGTATGGCGCAGCACGTGCGGATGCAGGCGCTCCCGCGGGATGCCGGCCTCGACTCCGCGCTTGTGCAGTATTACCCAGAGAGTCTCGCGGTACAGCCGCCGGCCGCTGCGGGAGAGGAAGAGCCATTCTTCGCCGCGCTTGTCCAGCTGCGGGCGGTAATCTGAGATGTATTCCTCGATAAGGCGGCGCACCGCGCCGATGTAGGGGATCGTGCGCTCCTTGTCGCCCTTGCCGCGCGCGTAGAGGATCTCGTTTGACGAATCGAGGTCGCGCAGCCTTATATTACAGAGCTCGGAGGCGCGCATCCCGGCGCCGTAGGCCAGCTCTATAAAGGCCCTGTCGCGTTTTCCCAGCGGCGTGCCGTCCTCGCATGCATTCATGATGCGCTGTATCTCCCC
This sequence comes from Synergistes jonesii, assembly GCF_000712295.1. NCBI lineage: Bacteria > Thermotogati > Synergistota > Synergistia > Synergistales > Synergistaceae > Synergistes > Synergistes jonesii. Next base: position 131,714 of record NZ_JMKI01000037.1, read on the forward strand.
CTCCGTCATTATCTGCGGCAGGGTTTTCTCGCGCGAAGGCAGCGGCGCGAGGCGCGGCAAATTGTCCGTGACTCCGTCGTACTGTAAGAAGCGCGCGAAGGAACGAAGCATAGCGCCCATCCGCTGCACGGTGGATTTTTTGCGTTCTTCCGCCAGCTTAGCGCGCAGGAAGCGCGCCACCGCGTCGTCGCGCAGGTCGAGCGGGTCGCGCCGCTCATCGCGGCAGTAGGCCTCCCATATTTTAAGGTCGGAAGCGTAAGCGCGCTGCGTGTTTTCGCTGCATCCGCGCTCGAGGCGCAGGTAGTCTATGAAGCGCCCTATCGTTTTGCCGAGCTCTCCGCCGAACTCCGCCTTCATTTTGGATTTCCCGACTTATACCAGTAATAGGCCATTACCGTTTTGCCGTCCCGTATTTTTCTTTCGGAAATCATTTTTTCGATCTCGGCCGGCGCGAAGCCGAAGGCTTCGATATATTCGTCGTCGTCCTGCGGCAGCGGCGACGGAGCCAGCTCCGCCGCGTAGTAGACGTAAATTTTTTCCGTGCAGAAGCCCGGCGAGCTGTAAATTTCCGCGATCTCTTCGAGCCTGCGCGGCAGAAAGCCTATCTCCTCCCGAAGTTCTCTGGACGCCGCGCCACGTGGCTCTTCGCCGTCCTCGACGATTCCGGCGGGGATCTCAAAAATTTCTTCGTCTACCGCGTGGCGGTACTGCTTCACGAGCAGTATCCTGCCCTTCTCATCCACCGGCAGTATCGCGACGGCCGGCTTGTGTTCGACCACTTCGCGCGGCTTGAGCTCGCCCGAGGGGAATTTCACCATATCGACGCGAAGGTTGCCTATATGTCCCTTATAAACGTATTCGGAGCTGATTATGTTGCGCAGCGGATTTTCGCTCAAAATCCATGCCTCCTATGTGAATTTTTCACCCTTCTCAAGGCGCGCGCCGCGCGCCCAGTCGCCGGCGGGAAGCGTTTTTTTGCCTTCGGGCTGCACCTCAGTCAGCTTAAGGGCGCCGCGGGCGCAGGAGACGACGGGAAAGCCGCCGACGATCTCGCAGCGGCCGGGCTCGCCGCCGGCGCCTTCGGCCACTTCCGAGCCGCGGATGCGCAGCCTTTTGCCGCGCACCGTGCAGAAAACTCCGGGGCTTTCTCCGATTCCGCGTATTTTATCGAATATTTTTTTTGCGCTTTCCTCGCACCAGTTTACCTTTCCCTCGGATTTATCTATTTTCGGGGCGAAGGACGCCCCTTCCCCGCTCTGGGGCGTGAATCTCCATCCGTCGGCGGGCACGTCGCAGATATAGCGAAGCAGCGTCTCGCAGCCGAGTTTCGCGGCCTTTTCGGAAAGCGTGGAGAGCGTGTCCGACGGCGAGATTTCCAGCTCAGGCTGAGCGAGCAGCGGTCCCGTATCCATTCCCGCGTCAAGACGGAAGATAGAGACGGCGGTCGAAGAGAGCCCGTCCATGATCGCGCGCTGCAGCGGCGCAGATCCGCGATACTGCGGCACGCGAGAGGGGTGCACGTTTATGCAGCCGAGGCGCGCCATCGAAAGCACCGGCTCCTTTATCATCTGGCCGAAGTCGATGACGAGGATCGCGTCGGGCGCGTTCGCTTTGAGCCATTCGACGCGTTCGGCGTCCGTCGAAAGCCTCGCCGTCGTATAGAGCGGAAGCCCGAGGCTGCGCGCCGCGTCGAAGACGGGTGTGTTCTGCAGCTTCATGCCGCGCCCCGCTTCGCGCGGGACGTTCGTAAGCACCCACAGCGGGCGCGCCCTTTCCGATATCAATTCGAGGCAGCGGGCTGCGAAGCGCCCCGAGCCCATGAAGCCTACGGAGAGGGGCATTACTCCTCCGCCGCCTTTTTCGACATTTTTTTCTTTAAAAACGCCCGTTTCATCGGCGAAACGCGGTCAATGAGCAGGCGCCCGTTCAGATGGTCGATCTCGTGGTGGAATACGCAGGCCGTGAAGCCTTCGAGGTCGCGTTCGTACTCTTTTCCGTTTTCGTCGAAATATTTCACGGAGATTTTTTCCGGAGAGAGGACTTTTTCGTAAATTCCCGGGAAGCTCAGGCAGCCCTCTTCGCGCGTCACTTCGCCCTCTTCCTTAGTGATCACTGGATTGACGAGCACGTTTTTGTCGCCCTGGTAATCTATAACGACTAATTTTTTCGACACCCCGACCTGCGGTGCAGCGAGGCCGATGCCGTCGCTTGCGTACATGGTCTCGAACATGTCGGCCGCGAGCGCTTGCAAATCCTCGTCAAAATCTTTTACTTCTTCCGTTTCTCTGCGGAGCGCCGCGTCCGGGTAAATGTATATTTTTCTGACGGCCACTTGCTATGACCTCCCGTTATTATTTCGTCTTCCCATATTTTAACGTAAAAAGAGGCCCCGCTCAATAAGCGGGGCCTCGCTTGTTTCTCTGCCGCTCTTAAAAATTTATTCGGATTCTTTCTGCTTGAGCAGGTCGCCGATCGAGAAGTTCATTTCCTCCTGCGGAAGCGCGCTGTTATGGTTCTCCTGGCGTCTGCGCTCTCCGCCTTCGCGGCGCGGACGGCGCGGACGGTCGTCGTGCTGCCGACGCCCTTCGCCTACGTCGGCCGGCCTCTCTCCGCGGCGCTCGTCGCGCAGCGGGCGCTCGCGCCTCACGGGCTCTTCGTTAGCGGGGCGGAGGCTCATGCGGATTCTGCGCTCGCTCGGGTTGACTTCGAGCACGCGGGCTGTGATCTCCTGTCCCTCCGAGAGGACATCTTTCGGGTTCTCGACCCTCTGAGTGGAAAGCTGCGATATGTGGATGAGTCCCTCTACACCTTCCTCGAGTTCGACGAACGCGCCAAAGTCCGCGAGGCGGACGACCTTAACGGGAATCTCCGCGTCTTTCGGGTACTTCTCAACCGCGTTTTTCCAAGGATCGTGGAGCTGCTTGTAGCCCAAGCTGATGCGCTTGCGCTCTTTGTCCGTTTCTATGATCGAAACTTCGACCTTCTGCCCCTTCTTGAGTACTTCCTTCGGATGTTTGATGCGCGTCCAGCTCAGGTCCCCGATATGGATGAGGCCCTCCACGCCGGGCTCTATTTCAACAAATGCGCCGAAGTCTGTAAGGTTGGTGACCGTGCCTTCTGTGACCATTCCCGGCGTCCAGCGTTCAGCCGCCGTCGTCCACGGATCTTCAAGCGTCTGGCGGAGCGATAGAGAGATTCTGTTGTTCTCCTTGTCGATGCCGATGACCTTTACCTTCACGTGGTCGCCCTTTGATACGATATCTTTGGCCTTAGCGCTGCGCTGCCAGGAAAGCTCGGTGATGTGGACGAGCCCTTCCATAGCGCCCAGATTGACGAAAACACCGAATGAAGTGATGCTGCTGACGTCCCCCTCAAGTACGTCTCCCTCGTGGACATGCTCGTAGAAGGCCTGGCGGATTCCCGCAAGCTCCTCTTCGATGAGGCTGCGGCGTGAGAATACGAGACGGCGCTTTCTGCGGTCTTTTTCAATGAGCTTGACCGGGAACTCCTGATCGACGAGCTTTCCCGGCGCGATGCCGTGCCCCTCCTGCGTAAGGTGTGAAATGGGGATGAAGCCCTCTATGCCGCAGCAGCTTACGATCAGGCCGCCCTTTACCTTGCGGAGCCCCTTGACCGCGACAGTTTCGTTCTCTTCCGCTTCCTTCTCAAGCTTGTTCCAGCGCTCGTCGAACTCGCAGCGCCAGCGCGACAGCCCAAGCTGAGAATCCTCGCCTGTGGGCATATTCGTTATCTGTACTCTGACCTTGTCGTCCTTAACGGGCTCCTGGGTCTCTTCTACGAGCACCCTGTGGGTCCACTCCTTGCGCGGCAGGAAGCCCTCGCATTTGTAGCCCACGTCCACAAGCCAGCCGTCCTCGCGCGCGTCGACCACTGTGCCCTCGACAACACTGCCGCGATGGATGTCGCTCATCGCTTCGGTGTACTGCTGCATCATCTCTTCCATTGTTTCTTCTTTTTCCGGTGTTTCGTTTTCAACTGCTGCGTCTTCTGTGCGAAGCTCGTCGACCATACCCAACATCCTCCTGCTTACATCATCTTTAATTTTTGGATCAGTTCTTTCATCAGCCAATCGGGAGTGCTGCCTCCCGCGGCTATTCCAATCGCCCTCTTGTCCCGCACCCAGCTCCTTTCCAGTTCCCCTGCATGCTCTATCCAGAGCGTAGGCACACCCGAAACTGCGCCTATCTCGGCAAGCTTTCTCGTGTTGGCGCTGTTTTTCCCGCCAAGAACGATTATGCCTTCCGCCTCGCCGGCAAGCCTGCGGACAGACTGCTGGCGCGCGAGAGTAGCACGACATATTGTATTATATACCTTTATTTCGGGAGTTGTAGATACAAATCCCGCAACCAGCGCGGCGAATGTTTCGACGCGCTGCGTCGTCTGACTCAATATTCCGCAGCGTTTGCCGCGGAACTGCTCCGTTATCTCCGCCGCGCCGGAAAGCACGTGGACCTCCCCGGAGACGCAGCCCACGATCCCCCTGACTTCGGGGTGGGATACGTCGCCTAATATTATCACGATATACCCCTCTTGGGAAAGAGTTTTCGCCCTTTCCTGCGCATTTTTTACGAAAGGGCACGTGCCGTCGATTATATTAGCACTCCTTTCGCGCAGCGCGGCAAAAATTTCCGGCGTCACGCCGTGCGCGCGGACAAAGGAGACCGCCCCTTCCGGAACGCCGCTCGGCTCGTGGACGACGGCGAGGCCGAAGTTTTCCAGGCGCTCTATCTCCTGCGGGTTGTGTATCGGGCTGCCGAGAGCGTAGACTCTGCCGAATCTTTTCAGCGCCTCTTCGAGCGTCGTTATCGCGCGCTTCACCCCGAAGCATAGGCCCGTCGGCTCCGCGATTATAATCTTCACTGCGCGCGCCCCAGATGGCTCAGACAACGCGGCAGCACGTCCTCTACGGCCTTTTCTTTCGGCGTCTCGCCGAAGTCGTACCATATCGCCGGCTCAAAATGCCTGAACCACGTCATCTGCCTGCGCGAAAAGGCTTTCGTCGAGCGGATGTCCCCCTCGATCGCCTCGGCAAGCGTGCATTTGCCGCCGAGGTATTCGACGAGTTCGCGGTAGCCGAAGCCCTGCAGCGCCGGAAGCTCCGGCGAATAGCCGTTGCCGAGGAGCCACTCGACCTCCTCCGGGTAGCCGCTCGCGAACTGCTCCTTTACGCGGCGCGCGATATTTTCGTAAAGGGCCGCGCGCTCCCTCGTGAGCCCGATATATAAAATATCCCAAGGCGATTCCATCTTGTTCTGCCGCCCGTACCACCACGACGCGCTTTTGCCAGTGATTCGGAAAATCTCAAGCGCGCGCATCGTGCGCACGGGGTCGTTCGGATGAATCTTAGCGCCGGCCTGCGGGTCGACCGCGGCGAGCTCGTCGTGCAAAGCCGCAAGCCCCCTCTCGCGTATCTCGCGCCCAAGCTCGGAGCGGACCTCTTCATCCTTCGGCAGAGACTCAGAAAGCATCCCCTCAAGGGCGCGGTAATAAAAAGGCGTCCCTCCGATAAGGAGCGGCACGCGCCCGCGAGCGGCGATGCGGCGTGCAGCGTTCAGCGCGTCCGCGGCAAAATCCGCTGCAGAATAGACCTGGTCCGGGTCCACTACGTCGATAAGGTGGTGGATGATCTTTCGGCGCACTTCGCGCGGCGCCTTGTCGGTGCCTACGTCAAGATAGCGGTAGACCTGGCGAGAATCGACCGATATCACCTCCGCTCCGAGCGCGGCGGCGAGCGGGAGGCTGAAATCCGTCTTGCCAACCGCAGTCGGCCCGATTATCGCAATGGCGGGGATTTTGCCGTTATCCATGGACGGAAGGAATATGCCGCAACCAGTTATCGCCCCGACCGCATCCCATAAGGCGAAATGCTCTCCGACGTCCCGCGGGAAAGGAGCGACAGAAGCCCGCATTCTTTAAAATGTCCGCAACAGCCATGATAATCCCCCTGTCCCCGTATCGATCGACCTGCGTGAAAATTGTATCATAATAGCACGCCGCTTCTTTGTATTTTTACCTTTCAAACCATTCGAAGAGTTTTTTGTTTTCTATCAGAAAGACCGTCGGCCTTCCGTGCGGGCAGGTGTAGGGGGTCTCGCAGCGTTCGAGGCGCGCCAGGAGCTCTTCCGCCTCTTCGCGCTCGAAGCGGCGGCCGAGCTTCACTGCGTCGCGGCAGGCAAGGCGCGCCATCCTCCACCAGACTTCGCGGTCGCGCTTCGCAGGGTCGCTTTCGGTCTCTATGCCGCGCAGAGCTGAGCGCAGCATGTCTATGGGCGAGAGGTGTCCCTTGCCCTTTATCGCCGGCACGGCCGTCACCTTTCCCTCTTTTATCAGAAAGCCGAGCTTTTCGAGCTCTCCTCGGTAGAGCTCGGCCTCCGCGGCGACCGCCTGAGGCACTTCCTGCGGCAGCGTCAGCTGCTGGAGCGCGGCGTTCTCGCTGAAGGCCGCGCATATCTCTTCGTACAATATCCTTTCGTGCGCCGCATGCGGGTCGATTATGCAGAGGGCGTCGGGAAAGTCGAATATCAGAAAACCGCGCGCGGACTGCCCTATGTAATTTTTACCCTCTATTGTGAACTCTGAAGCGATCGCCGCGCCCTCTGCGCCTGCGGCCGGCGTGAATATATTTTCTACCGCCGCGGGGGAGAGCGGCGTAGCGGCGCGCCAGCGCTCTTTTTTATAAAAGCTCCACTCCTGCGGCGCGCTCTGCGGCGGGAGGCCTCCCGCGCCGCGCTGCGCGCCGCAGGCTGCGGCCGGCCCGGTATTTATTGAAAGCCTCTGCGCGAAGAGCGCCTTTGCGCAGTCGTACACCGTTTTGAAGACGTCGCCGCTCCTGCGGAAGCGAATCTCCTCCTTCGTCGGGTGGATGTTCACGTCGACCTCCTGGGCCGGCAGCTCTATGAGCACGAGCCATTCGCCGTAAGAGGCGGCGTCCTGAGAGACGATCGCCGCGCGCACCGCGGCGTCCTGCACGCGGCGGCCGTTGACGAAGAGCGTTACCGCGATTCTGCGCGAATCGGGCGCCGGGTTCCACCAGATGCGCACGGACAACGCGCCGCTCTGCGCCTGAGAGCGGTAGATCCTCGTCTGCCTGCCCCAGCGCCGCAGCAGACATTCGTCGACGCTCTCCGCGTTTCCGTATTCCAATATTTTCCGGTTCTCTTCGGAGAGGCGGAAAGCGACCTCTGGATGTATCAGCGCGTAGTCGTTCACTATCTGAACGATGCGGCGCAGCTCGGCGGAGGAGGTTTTGAGAAATTTTCGCCGCGCCGGAAGGTTGAAAAAGAGATCGTCTATCTGCACGCGCGTGCCGCTCTTCGCCGGCGTTTCGCTGTGCAGCGTTATCTCTCCCGCTTCGCAGCGGATGACGCCGCCGCTTTCCGCGCCGCGCGCCCTGCTGCGGATCTCCATACGCGACACCGCGGCGATGCTCGCCAGCGCTTCGCCGCGATAGCCGAGCGTCGAGATTCTCTCAAGGTCTTCTATATCGGATATCTTGCTCGTCGCGTAACGCTCGAGCGCGAGCGGGAGCTCTTCGAAGGCGATGCCGCAGCCGTCGTCCTCTATCACGAAGGAATTTTTTCCCCCCTGCTCGGTCTGGATGGATATCGAGCGCGCGCCCGCGTCGAGCGAATTCTCTATGAGCTCCTTGGCGAGCGACGATGGGCGTTCGATCACTTCGCCCGCGGCTATCCTCATAGAAATATCAGCAGCGAGTTTTTTTATCATTTGAAGCCAAGCACCTTTCTGCTCTCGCCGCGCAGGCGGCTGACGAGCTCGAGCGCGGAAAGGGGCGTCATGTTGTCGGGGTCGCAGGCGGCGAGCTCTTCGAGTATCGCCTCCTGCCTGACGTCGAAGAGCGTCAGCTGGCTGTGCGGCGACTGTTTCATCTCTTCGTTCTTCTGCGCCCCCTCCTCCTCGAACTTGGCGAGCAGCTCCTGCGAGCGGCGAAGCACCGCGGAAGGTATTCCCGCGAGGCGCGCCACCTCTATGCCGTAGGAGCGGTCGGAGGGGGCTTCGACGATCTTGTGCAGGAAAACTATCCCGCGCTCGCTCTCCTCGACGCCCATGCTGAGGTTCACTATCCCCGGCAGCAGGTCGGCCATCTGCGTCAGCTCGTGGTAGTGGGTCGCGAAGAGGACGCGCGGCTTGGCGTGTTCCTGCCCCTGCAGGAATTCGACGACGGCCCACGCGATGCTGAGGCCGTCGTAGGTCGAGGTGCCGCGCCCGACCTCGTCGAGGATTATAAGGCTCCTATCCGTCGCATGGCGCAGGATGTTGGCAGTCTCCACCATCTCGACCATGAAGGTACTCTGTCCGCGCGCCAGCTCGTCCCGCGCCCCGATTCTCGTGAAAACGCGGTCGACGAGCCCGATCTTCGCGCTCTCGGCCGGTATGAAGGAGCCGATATGGGCCATTATCGCGATAAGGGCCGCCATGCGCAGGTAGGTCGATTTTCCGGCCATGTTCGGGCCCGTTATAAGCGCGATCCTGCGTCCGTTCTCCGCGCTGAAGTTGAAGTCGTTCGGCGTGAAGGGATTTTTCCCCAGCGTCAGCTCGACGACGGGATGGCGCGCGTTCTTCACGACGAAGTCCTTGCTCATGTCTATCTTCGGCCGCGTGTAGCCGCGTTCGTCCGCTACGGCGGCGAGCGACGCGAAACTGTCGAGCTCCGCGATGAAGTTCGCGCCGCGCTGCACGGAAGCCGACGCGTCGAGCGTACGCTCGACGAGCTCGGCGTACAGCTTCGCCTCTATGCTTTGAATCTCCCCCTCGGCGCGGAAGATCTCATCTTCGAATTTTTTCAGCTCTTCGGTGATGAAGCGCTCCGCGCCGACGAGCGTCTGTTTTCTTATGTAATCGGCCGGCACGCGCGACAGGGAGCCCTTCGGCACCTCTATGTAGTAGCCGAATACTTTGTTCACGCCGGCCTTGAGATTTTTTATACCGCTCCTCTCGCGCTCCCCTTCCTCGAACGCGGCTAGGCGGGACGAAGAATTCGCCGCGACGTCGCGCCACTTGTCGAGCTCGGCGCTGAAGCCGGGCTTTATCACGCCGCCGTCGCGCAGCATCCGCGGCGCCGAATCGCCTATGGCGGCGAAGAGCAGAGCCGAAAGCTCCGAGGCGTCGCAGTCGGGGACGAGCGGCGAAAGCGTTTCGTCCTCCTTGATGAGAGAGATTATCTCGGGCAGCATTTTAAGCGTCTCTTTTATCGCGAGAAGGTCGCAGGGCGAACCCATCTTGAGAGTCAGCCGCGAGAGGGCCTTGCCCATGTCGCGGCACTCCGCGAGCAGCTCGAAAAGCGCTGAGCGCAGCTTTCTCTTCTCCGCGAGGCGGCCGACCACGTCCTGCCTGCGCTCGATCGCATCTATATCCTGAAGCGGCGACGTTATCCACTCCTTCAGGAGGCGCCTGCCCATAGAAGTGCGGCACTTGTTGAGGGACCAGAAGAGCGACGTCTCGCCCTTGTCGATAAGCTCGAGGTTCGTCTGCGTGCTCTGGTCGAGTATAAGATTTTCGCGCGGCAGGATAGGCGTGACGGCCGTAATATGAGAGGCCTTCGAAAACTGCGTCTCTTCGAGATATTTCAAAGCCGCGGCCGCGGCCCCCGCGGCTTCGTCCCTGTCGTCGAGCCCCATCGCGGAAAGGGAGGCTATCCCCCATCTGCGGCAGAGCCACGCCGACGCCTGCTGCGGGGAGAAATCTCCTTTGTCGCGCTCGACGACACTGCGCTCTGCGATAAGCGGGCAGTTCTTTATGAATTCGTCGCGCTGTCCGCGACGCAGAATTATCTCATTGGGAGAGAAAGCCGTGAGCAGCGAGACGCCCCCCTCGAGCTGGAAGGTCCCGGCGCGAAGGGAACCGCTCGCCGATTCGAGCAGGGCGACGGAAATTTCCTTTCCGGCGAAGGAGAGAGCGGCGATCTTTCCGTCGCCTTCGGCGTTCTCCGGCATCCACGTGCCCGGCGTGACGATGCGTATGACGCTGCGTTCGACGAGGGTCCTGCCGTCCGGCTCCGTCATCTGCTCGCATATGGCGACGCGGTAGCCGGCCGCGACAAGGCGGCCGAGATATGAATCTACCGAATGGAAGGGCACTCCGGCCATCGGTATCCTTGCTTCAGAATCTTTCGAACGGGAGGTGAGCGTGATGTCGAGCACCGACGACGCCGTTTCGGCGTCGTCGAAGAACATTTCATAAAAGTCGCCCATGCGGAAGAAGAGAAGACAGTCGGGATACTTGTCCTTCCAGTAGGTATACTGCTCCAGCATGGGCGTCATTTTGATTCCGGACGGGAGTTCCAATTCGGGGCCTTCTTATTCAGGAAAGCGTCACATTCCTGCTGTCGAGGTAGGACTGAAGCAGGAGGGTCGCCGCGACCTCGTCCACTTTTTTCTTTCTTCCGGCGCGCGAGACGTCGGCTTCTAAAAGGGCCCGCTGCGCTATCGTCGTAGTGAAGCGTTCGTCCCAGAACTCCGTCTCGATCTCCGGGAAGCGCTCCTTTATCGTCCTTTCAGTCTCGCGCATACGTTCGGCCTCGGGGCCTTCGCTGCCGTCGGTGCGCCGCGGCAGCCCTATCAGAAGCTTCGGGCTGCCGTAGCGCGAAATTATTTTCTCAAGCTCTGAGAGCCAGTCGCCCTTTGCGCTGAGCACGGCCAGCCCCTGGGCGAAGCCGCCCAGCGGATCGCTGACCGCGACGCCTATCCTGACGGCGCCTATGTCGAGGGCGATGACTCTCCGCGTCATTTTTTCTTCGCCATAAGCTCTTTGAATATCGCGGGAGCCGCCGCGAAAGCTTTATCCAGCTTATCCGAGCTCTGAGCGCCGCCCTGGGCGAGAGCCGGGCTTCCGCCGCCCTTGCCGCCCATCTCGGCGGCTACCGCCTTGATCAGCTGTCCAGCGTTCGCTCCGAGCTTCACCGTCTCGGGCGACGCCATAGCGGTCAGCATGACGCGCTTCTCTTCGCCCACTCCGGCTAAGAGCGTTACGGCGTGCGGATATTTCTGACGAATCCTGTCGCCGATCTGACGAAGCAGGTCCGGAGTGACGTTGTCGAATTTTTCGATGATAAGCTCGACCCCGCCCTCGCTCGCGCACGGCCTCACGCTGTTTTCTATGTCGGACATCGCGGCCCTGACCTGCAGTTCGCGGTTCTTGCGTTCGAGGACCTTCTTCTCGTCGAGCATCGCTTCGAGCTTTGACTGCAGCGACTCGACGTCGCCGCCGAACATCGTTACGGCCATGGCTACCGCCGCGCCGTAGCTCTGGAAGAGCGGCAAGGACGACGAGCCGGCGACCGCCGTGATTCTGCGTATGCCGGAACCGATGCCCTCTTCGCGGACTATCTTCACGAGGCCGATCTCGCCGGTATTCCTGACGTGAGTGCCCCCGCAGAGCTCGGTCGAGAAATCTTGCACGCTTACCACGCGCACTCTGTCGCCGTATTTTTCTTCGAACAGCGCGCGCGCTCCGCTCTTTTTCGCGTCTTCGAGCGCCATGACGGTCGTAACGACGGGCGCGTTTTTCAGCACCTGCCCGTAGACGATGCGCTCTACCTCGCGCAGCTCGTCGATAGTCACAGGCGCGAAATGGTTGAAGTCGAAACGCAGGAAGGTCGGAGTCACGATGGAGCCCGCCTGGCGCACGTGCTTGCCGAGGACGCGCGTCAGCGCCTCGTGCAGAAGGTGCGTCGCGGTGTGGTGGCGCCGTATCTCGGCGCGGCGCTTTTCATCTACGCAGGCATCCACGACGTCGCCGAGCTTGACGGCGCCGGACGTCACCTTGCCGCGGTGGATTATGAGGTCGGGCGCCGGGTAGAGAGTGTCTTCCACTTCGAAGGTCGCGCCCTCCGCCGTGATCGTCCCCTTATCGCCGACCTGTCCGCCCTTTTCGCCGTAGAAGGGCGTATCGGAAAGGACGAGCTCGGCTTCCGCGCCGGCGGCGACGCTATCCACGGAAGCGCCGTCAACGATTATCGCTTCGACCGAGGCTTCGCAGCTCGTCTTCTCGTATCCGCAGAAAGGCGACGGCGCAAGCCTGTCGGCGAGCTCGGTGTATACGCTCTTCGACATCACGCTCGACGTCTGCCTGCTTGCCGCGCGGGCGCGCTCGCGCTGGGCCTCCATCGCGCCCTCGAAGCCCTCCTCGTCTACCGATATACCGCGCTCTTCGCACATCTCTTCCGTGAGTTCGAGCGGAAAGCCGAAGGTGTCGTAAAGCACGAACGCGACGTCTCCGGGCAGTTCTTTTTTGCCCGCGGCCTCTAATTTTTCTATCTCAGAATACATAAGCTCGCTGCCCTGCGACAGGGTGCGCGAGAAGCGCTCCTCTTCGGTGCTGAGCACCTGCTCTATCGCCGAAGCCTGTTCGACGAGTTCGTGATACTCGTCGCCTATCGACTGACGCACGACGGGCAGAAGCTCTGTGAGGAAGGGGCGCTCGATCCCCAGCAGCCTGCCGAAGCGCACCGAACGGCGGATGAGGCGGCGGAGCACGTAGCCTGTGCCGTCGTTCGTCGGGAGGACGCCGTCCGCTATCATGAACGCCGAAGCGCGGATGTGGTCGGAGATGATCTTCACGGCCATATCCTTCTTAGGGTCCTCGCCGTATTTAACGTTGACGAGCTCGCAAGCCTTCTCCATTATCGGGCGGAAGAGGTCCGTCTCGAAGTCGTTCGGCGCGCCCTGCACGACTGACGCGAGGCGTTCGAGCCCCATTCCCGTGTCTATGTTTTTCTTCGGCAGAGGCGTGAGCTTGCCTTCCTTGTCGCGGTTATACTGCATAAAGACGAGGTTCCAGATCTCAAGGTAGCGGTCGCAGTCGCAGCCTACGTTGCAGCTCGGCTTGCCGCAGGAAAATTCTTCGCCCTGGTCATAAATTATTTCGGAGCAGGGGCCGCAGGGGCCGACGGGGCCGGCCGCCCAGAAGTTGTCGTCTTCGCCGAGGCGGAATATCCTCTCCTTCGGCAGGCCGACCTTCTCGTGCCAGATATCGAACGCCTCGTCGTCGTCAAGATAGACCGTCGCGTAAAGCCTGTTCGGATCGAGGCCGACGCGCTCCGTCAGGAATTCCCAGGCCCACGGGATTATCTCTTCCTTGAAATAATCGCCGAAGCTGAAGTTCCCGAGCATTTCAAAAAACGTGTGATGGCGCGCCGTATGTCCGACGTTTTCTATGTCGTTCGTGCGCACGCACTTCTGCGCGGTCGTCGCCCTCGTCACCTCCGGTTTCTTGAGGCCGAGGAAGTACGGCTTGAAGGGCACCATGCCCGCTATCGTAAAGAGAAGCGTCGGGTCGTCGGGTACGAGCGAAAAGCTGTGGTACCTTTTGCAGCCCTTCTCTTCGAAAAACTTTAAAAACAGTTCGCGTAATTCTTTGCCGCTGCGGCGTTCCATTGGAATTTCCCCCTGCCAATCAGACTAACTTGATATTATATATTATTTGCCTGAAATTGCACAGGCAAAGGAAGCGCCGCCGCGTCGCGCTGATTTTACGCGCCGCGGCGGCCTTAGTCCCCGGTATTTTTTCAGAGCGCGGCCCTTCGGCGCGCGCCGCTACAGAAGTTTTTTTCTCGCCTCGGCGCCCTCGGCGATTATACGGGCGGCGTCGAGCTTCGAGAACGCGCCTCTATGGTAAAGGGTCTCGCCCGCGACGACCGTCGTCATCACATCGGCCGACGAGCCAGCGTAGACGAGATAGCCGGCGAGGTTTTCGCAGTCCCATCCGGCGTAGTGGGGGCGGTCGAGGTCGATCAGAAGGAAGTCCGCGTCGAAGCCTTCCTTTATCAGCCCGACGTTGTCGAAGCCCAGCGCCTCCGCGCCGTTCCTCGTCGCCATGCGCAGCGCGCATTCCGCCGACAGGAGCGTAGGATTCAGATTTACTCCCTTCTGAAGCAGCGCGGCGAAGCGCATCTCCTCCCACATGTCGAGCCTGTTGTTGCTCGACGCCCCGTCGGTGCCGAGCGCCACCTTCGCGCCGGCCTCGTTCATCGCGGCGACGGGAGCCGTGCCGCTGCCTAGCTTCAAGTTGCTCTTCGGGTTGTGCGCGATCGTAAGATTCGCGCGCGCGTAGAAGGGCAGCTTCTCCTTTTCGATCCAGACGCAGTGCGCGAGCAGCAGACGCCTGACGCCGAGCAGCCCGGCCTTTTCGAGATATTCCTCCGGCGCCATCGTCTTTCCGGCTTCGACCATACCCCACTCGCCCTTCGTTTCAAGCCAGTGGAGCTGCACTCCGAGATCGTTTTCCTTCGCCGCGGCGGCGATGTCCTTCATAAGGGCGAAGGGCACGGTATAGGGAGCGTGCGGTCCGAGCTGCACGTTGACGAGCCCCTGCGCGCCATTATAATCGCGCGCGAGCTTCAGGTTCTCCGCGAGCTTCGCCGCGCCGTCCGCGCCGCCGACGATGCCGCGCGAGAGCCCGGCGCGTATGCCGGCGGCCAGAGCCGCGTCGGCTACCCTGTCCATATAAAAATACATGTCCGCAAAGCAGGTCGTGCCCGTGGAGAGCATTTCGAGTATCGAGAGCATCGTCCCCTTATAGACCAGCTCGCCGTCAAGCTTCGCCTCGGCAGGCCATATCCGCTTCCGCAGCCAATCCATCAAAGGCAGGTCTTCGCCGAAGCCGCGCAGCAGCGTCATCGCCGCGTGCCCGTGCGCGTTGACGAAGCCGGGAATCAGCGCCGTCGCGCCGCGTCCCTCGTAGGCCGCGCCGAAGGGATAGGCGCCAGCGGGCTTCACCGCGGAAATTTTTCCGCCCTCGGTGCAGACGTCGCAACGCCGCGCGCCCTGCGATTCGGCGTCCCAGACTATCACGTCGCGGTAGAGTTTTTTCAATTTATTCCCTCCAGCTCGCCATATAGGCTTCCTGCTCCGGCGTCAGCTTCTCTATCGTTATCCCGAGCGTTTCGAGCTTGAGCTCGGCTATGCGGCGGTCGAGCTCGTAGGGCACGTTGTAAAGGCCGGGGGAGAGTTTGTTCTGCGAGATATAGAGGGCCGAAAGCAGCTGCATCGCGAAGCTCAGATCCATGATCTCGACGGGGTGACCGTCGCCGGCCGCCAGGTTGACGAGGCGCCCCTCGCCGAGAAGGTGCAGCCTGCGCCCGTCCGGCATCACGTATGTGTCGACGTTCGCGCGCGGGCTGTAAGTCTTGACCGCCATCTCGCGCAGGTCGGGGACGTAGACCTCGACGTCGAAGTGCCCCGCGTTCGCAAGCAGTACGCCGTCCTTCATGACTTCGAAATGCTCGCGGCGGATGACCTTCGTATCGCCCGTGACGGAGATGAACACGTCGCCAAGCTTCGCCGCGTCGTTCATATTCATCACTTCGAAGCCGTCCATCAGCGCTTCGAGAGCGCGGTGCGGGTCGACCTCCACGACTATCACGCGCGCGCCCAGCCCGGCCGCGCGCTTCGACGCGCCCTTGCCGCACCAGCCGTAGCCGGCGATGACGACGCTCTTGCCGGCGACCATGAGGTTCGTCGTGCGAAGCATCGCGTCCCATACCGACTGCCCGGTGCCGTAGCGGTTGTCGAATAAATTTTTGCTCTGCGCGTCGTTGACGGCGAGCATCGGGAAGGGAAGGACGCCCTCGGCCGCCATCGCCCTGAGGCGCTTGATTCCCGTCGTCGTTTCCTCGCAGCCACCCATTATGTTTTTGACGAGGTCTCGGCGTTCGCCGACGACCATAGCGACGACGTCGCCGCCGTCGTCTATTATCACCTGCGGGTCCCAGCCGAGCATTTCGCGCAGATTGTCGCCGTACTCGTCGGCGCTCATACCGCGCCTGCTGAATACGTGGACGCCCTCTTCGACGAGAGCCGCGCATATCGGGTCCTGCGTCGAAAGGGGATTGCTGCCGGCGGCGGCGACCGTCGCGCCGAGCCCGCGCAGCACCTTGAGCAGGCAGGCCGTCTTAGCCTCGAGGTGCAGGCACGCGCCGACCGTGACGCCGTCAAGGGGCTTCGACGCAGCTTCCTTTTCCGCGATGAGCTTCAGCACGGGCATGTATTCCCAGGCCCACTCCATGCGTCTGTGCCCCTCCGGCGCAAGCTTTATATCGGCGATTCTGAATTCGTTTCTCATTTTATCTTATCGATCCTCCTCTATCGTTTTTTTTATATTTTCCGCAAGCGGCGCGCGGATTATGCCGCGCTCCGTTATTATTCCCGTTATCAGCGAACGCGGCGTCACGTCGAAAGAAGGGTTCCATACGTCCGTATCCTCCGGCATTACCTTCACGCCGCGCAGCTCGCGCACCTCTCTGCCGTCCCTGTATTCTATCGGGATATCCGCGCCTGACGCGCATTTCAAATCGAACGTCGAAAGCGGGGCCGCGACGTAAAAGGGCACGCCGTGGAAGCGCGCGGCTATCGCCAGAGAATAGGTCCCTATCTTGTTCGCCGCGTCGCCGTTCGCCGCTATCCTGTCCGCTCCGGTTATCACGGCGTCTATCTTCCGGCGCGACATGAGAAAAGCGGCCGTCGAATCTGTTATAACAGTGACGTCGAAGCCGTCGCTCGAAAGTTCGAATGAGGTCAGCAGAGCGCCCTGCAGCCGCGGGCGCGTCTCGTCGGCGAAAATTTTTATCTCCTTGCCGGCCTCGGCCGCGGCGCGGAAAACGCCGAGCGCGGTGCCGTAGCCGGCGGTGGCGAGAGCTCCGGCGTTGCAGTGCGTCAGCGCCGCGCCCGTACGCGGCAGCACGCTCTGCCCGTAAAAGCCTATTTTTCTGTTTATTTCAATATCCTCGTTATGGATCTTCACGGCTTCGGCCTCCATAACGCGGCACATTTCATCATTCGGCTTATCCTTGTTAGCGTGATATAAATCTTTCATCCGCTCGACGGCCCAGAAGAGGTTTACAGCCGTCGGGCGCGACGCGGCCAAGAGCTTTGCGGCCTCGTCGAAATCGCCGCCGTTCGCGGCCGCGAGCGCGAGGCCGTAAGCCGCAGCGACGCCTATCGCGGGAGCTCCGCGCACGACCATCTCCTTTATCGCGCGCGCCGTCTCCTCCGCGCTCTCGCACACGACGCGGCGGAGTTCGAAGGGCAGCAGCCGCTGATCGAGCAGCGTCAGTTTTTTATCCTCCCATTTGATAGTTTCCGGCAGCATCATTCGACCTCCCCTCTTTGTCCCCCGAGCGACACTCCGCTCACGGAAGCGTCGGCCGAGCCGTCGCCGAAAATGATTTTCACGCAGTCGCCGGCCGCAAGAGAGGCGGCCGAACGGATTATCTTTCCGCGGCGGTCCTCGCATATGCTGTAACCTTTCGAAAGAAGGGAAAGGGGGGAGAGCCCCTCAAGGCGCTGCGCGAGGGAAAGCAGCGAAGCGCTGGCGTCCTTGAGCCGCGCCCCGATGTTTTTGTCAAGCAGCCCCTCCACCGACGAGAGGAAATCTGACGCCGGCGCGAGGCAGTTTTTCTCTATCGCCCTGTCGAGGCGCTCTTCGACGCCGGTCAAATTATCGCCGCAGCCGCTGAGGCGCGCGGAAATCCGCGAGAACATGCTCTGCCGCGCGGAAGAAAGAGCCGCGCCCAAGGCCCTGCCGTCGGGAAAGAGCCTCTCGGCCGCGCCCGACGGAGTCGGCGCGTAGGCGTCGGCCGCCATGTCGGCGAGAGTGCTGTCGATCTGATGTCCCAGCCCCGTTATAACTGGCACCGGGCAGAGGCGCACGGCGCGCGTCACGAATTCGTCGTCGAAAATGTCGAGGTCGTCCCTGTTTCCTCCGCCGCGCGCAAGTATCGCGCAGGAAAGCCCTTCGATGCCGCGAAGGCGCTCGAAAGCCCTCACGATGTCGCCGGCCGCTTCGACCCCCTGCATGAGACTGGGCACGACGATAAGCTCGGCGCAGGGGAAGCGCAGAGAATGGAGCTTTATTATGTCCTGAAGCGCCGCGCCTGTAGGCGACGTTATCACCGCGACGCGCTCGGGGAAGCGCGGCAGCGGCCTCTTAAGCCGTGCGTCGAATAGCCCCTCCTTTTCGAGGCGGAGCCTCAACGCCGCCTTCGCGCGCGCTTTAGCCCCCGCGCCGAGAGGCAGCAGCGTCGTAGCGTATATCTGATATGAGCCACGCGCGCCGTAGACGTCGATGCGCCCGCGAACGAGCACCTCGTCGCCGTCCTTCGGCCAGACAAGCACCGAGCTCGCGTAGGAGCGGAAGAGCACGCACGCGACGCGCGTGTTTTCGCCGAGAAGAGTGAAATATGCGTGTCCGCTCGTGTGAAGTTTGAAGCCGAGAAGTTCGCCGCGCACCGAAAAGTTTGACAGCATCGGCTCGCGCAGCAACGCCTCCCGAATGCCGGCCGTCATCTCGTCGACCGTGAGAATCTCGTTATTTACGCCCCTCATCGCCCTCGCGCTATCCGTCCGAGCACGCCGTTCACAAACTTCGGAGATTCCCCCGTGCCGAAAATTTTGGCAAGATAGACGGCCTCCGATATCGCGACGTTCAGCGGGACTTTTTTCGACATTATCCCCTCGTAGACGGCGAGCGATATGATGCTCTTGTCTATCGAGTCGAGCCTCTCTGAACGCCATCTGCTTTCAAGGTGCATGCGCACCGCGTTTTCCACAGCCGCGTAGTCCGCACGGATGCCGCGGAAGAGTTCCTGCGCGTAGGATATCACCTCGTCGCGCTCGGCGTCGGAAAGCGAAATGTCGAACGCTTCGACGAAGGGGAATTTTTTCTTATCCGGCGGCGCCGCCTCGCCCTCCTCCACGAGCTCTCCGCGGAAAAGCTCGAGAGCTTCGTCCGCCGGAAATAATTCCAGCGCTTCGTCCGCAGAGGGGCAGGACCTCAAATCAAGCATATATACGAGCTGCAGCGCTATCTCCCGCGCTCTGCGGCGCAGCTGCGCCTTACGGGACATCAAAGAAAATCATCTCCTGAAGTGCTCTTTCAAAGCTCCGATTTGTTTGCGCCCGTCCTCGGTGATGAGAATCCACGCGGCGCCGTACCCTACCACCGCCGCGAAAACGGACCATACTATGCCCTTTATGCCCATATGAAACAGCGCGGTGAGGGCCGCGGCTGCGACCGCCCAGAAAAGGGGCATCATCCACAGCGGGGTCGTTTTTCTGTTGTCCTGCGGCGCTACATTCACCCAGTTCAGCTGAGCCGTGATTCCGGATTTCGCGAACAGGTCGCCGAAACGCGTTTCGAGAGACTTTCTCGTTTCGAGATCGGTATCCTCCGGCGCCGCGATATACGCGTTAAGCAGGTTTTTCTCGCCTATGAACGAAACATCCTGCACGTAAAGCTCCTTCGGGATACGCCTGGAAATAATGAGCTTGGCCGCGTCCCCGTCGATCCATACCTTCCCAAGCTTCGTAGTTGTCCACAAAAAAAGCATAACAGTCACCGCCTTTCAAAAAAAGAGGCCGGTCATGGCAAACCGGCCTCCCTGTGTTCGTCACAGTTGAATCAGGCCTTCTCGCCGTCGTCGGAGGCCGCTTCCTCGCCGTTTTCTTCCTCTGCGTCGCTTTCGGCAAAGGTGATGCCTTGAACGTAAACGTTCACGCTCTTGATCGAATAGCCGGTAAAGCGCTCGATCTGCTCCTTCACGGCTTCCTGCACGTCCCAGCAGACATCGGGAATCCTCAGCCCGTACTTCACCGAAATGTACGCGTCTACGACGATCTCGGCGGCATCTCCGTCGGAGATCGAGATGCGCACGCCGTTCGTGGTCTTGCGCCCCAGCCTCAGATTCGTCATAAGGCCGGGGTTCGCCGGCGATACGCCCTCTACGCTGCTCAACGCCTTAGCAACAAGCTGGGCTATGACTTCTTCCGAAATACGCACCTTGCCTTCCAGATTCGCCTGATCTACTCCGGGTTCGGCCTGGGCCTTTTCGTCAGCGATTATTTCTTCGTTCACCGGTTCCACCATACACAGCTCCTCCTTTGTTTAAAAACCCGTCAAAGAGAAAACTCTCCGCCGCTAATCTTCGGGCAGTTTGAACTGTTTGCCGCAGTGCGGGCAGACGAGCTCCTCTTCTTCTTTGTACATCGCAGGTTCATAATAAAAATCGTTGTGGCAGTTCGGACAGGTTACGGATTCGTACTCTTCCTCGTCGAATTCCTCGTAATCCCCATCCTCTTCGTCTTCGTCGTGATGGTGATGCTCGCGGCACTCGTCATCATCGTCGTATCCTTCGCCGAGGAAGTCGCCGAGATCGTCTTCGAGCTTAGAGACGTCTTCGTCAAGCTGGTCAAGATAATCGTTGAGCTCCTCGTGGACTTCTTCGTGCTTTTCGATATCGACAGCCAGGGACTCCAGTGCATCGACCAGTGCTGCGTAAAACTTCGCCTTGTCAGTCGAACCGGCAGCCAGATTCTGCCCGTCGATAAGACCCTTCAAATATGCTATTTTCTCACGTGCGCTCATTTGAACCCCTCCTGTCGGATTATAAGGCTGTACGCCTGTCCCTATTTCTTCGCCCTTTCTAAATACTCTCCAGTCCTCGTGTCGACGAGGATATCCTCGCCGTTTTCAACGAAGAACGGGACAGTAACAACAAGGCCGGTTTCCGTAGTCGCGGGCTTGCCGCTTCCGGAGGCCGTGTCGCCCTTGAATCCGGGAGGCGTGTCCGTTATCTTCATAACGACCTGATTGGGAAGTTCTATCCCCATCACGCGCCCCTCGTACATATCGAAGCTGACCTCAAGGTCATCTACCAGATACTTCACAGCGTCGCCCAGCACGTTGGAGGGAATGGTCACCTGGTCGTAAGATTCCATATCCATGAAAACGTAGTCCTCTCCGTCCCTGTACTGATACTGAGCCGGCTTTTCGTCGAAAATTATTCTTTCGAAGCGCTCGCCGGATTTGAACGACTGGTCGACGCTCGAACCCGTCTCAAGGTTGCGGAGCTTGCCCCGCACGATCGCGCCGCCGCGTCCCATTTTGTGGTGCGAGCATTCGAGAATCACCCACATTCCGCCCTCCCATTTTATCTTGAGTCCCGGGCGGAAATCGCTCGTATCAACTACCTGCGCCATAAAAATGCCTCCCCGTGCTTTTTCGGACATTCGGATGCCCACACATATCAATTCTGACCATGCTGTAGAATCATAACATAAAATATGCCGTATAATCAAACACGGCCGAAAATATTCGGCAAAAGGCGTGAATGCGGCGATATTCAGCGCGCCGCGTTCGGCATATAGAAGACGAATTTCTCGCAGTAGAGTACGTACTCGGATTTTCCCTTCCACTGCGATAGAATCTCAGCCGTGCACTTTTCCCCGCCCTCTATCCTCCCCGGGGAAAGATCTTTGTCCTCTCCCCGCGCGACGACGTAGACGGTCAGCAGCTGGCCGTCTGCGGAAAATCGCACGTCGCAGATACCATTCTCCCTAGGCTGAGCTCCGGCGGTGCGGTAGTCGTTCGTATAAAAAATTTCATCCGCGCCGGCCCAGCATTCCATGACACGGAAGAGGAGAAGCCTTTCTCCCTTAGGCACGACGACCTCATCTTTGTTGAGGCTCCTCAGCGCGAGCGAATAATCGTAAAATTTTGAGAGCACGAGAGGAGAGCGCGGAGGATCGGAGTTCGCGAAGGTGACCCAGTTTTTGACCGAGCCCGGCTTGTCGTAGATATCCGCGTCGAAATAACCGGCGTCGAGCTTCCTGTCGAAGCCGACCGAGCTCGCGCTCTTCCCAACGGTGCGCTCCGCGCTGGTACGGCACGAAAGCGGATAGGCGAAAACGATTCTCAGGCAGCCGCCCTCCTCGCCGTTCTTTCCCTTTACTACGGAGACGGGGCCGGCCCAGCTGAAAAAGCGTCCGCTGCGCGAGCCCAGCGATTCTTTGTAATCCTGAGCGCCTGTGGGGACGCCGAGCGCGCAGAAGCGCGCCGGAGCCCCCAGAATCGCGCGGATAGTGAGGATGCGCTGCTGCGCTATGCGCCGGTCGCGCAGCAGGCGCAGCAGATGCATCCCGTTTTTAAAAGGGGCGAAAAAGATCGCCGAAATTAGGGAGAGGATCAAAACGGAAAGCAGTACCTCGGCGATGAAAAAGGCGCGGCTCCGGCCGAGTTTAAGGGTCCGGCCACAGCAGCGCATTTTTGTCGTCGGAGTCGGGCAGGCTGTAGTAAGCCGCCGTTATCTTGCCGCAGATTTCGCAGCTGCCGCGTTTCACGGCATAGCCGCCGGGGTCGCTGTGAGCGGAAAGATGCGCGAGAGCCAGCGCGGCGTTTTCTTCCGATTTAAGGCGTGCTTCGGCCACCGCACAGAAGCGGACGACCCAGCTAAGCATCGAGAAGGCGACAAGCAGAGCGACGAGCGAGAGGGCCGCGGCCGCCAGCGCTTCCGCAAGCAGGAAACCGCCGCGCGCCGTAACCTTAGGCATATTATGCACAGCGAAAGCTGCCGTCGCCGCAGGAGCGCAAGGGCTCTCCGCCGCTACCGTTTCAACGGCGCGCGGAGTTTCCTTTATAGAAGAAAATTTCCGCATCAGCTGGACACCCCTATTCCGTCATCGTTGTAAACAACATTTCGTCAATGCTTGTTATTCCGGCTTCTACCTTTGCTTGTGCATCCTCGCGCATCGTCGTCATGCCCAGACGGCGCGCGTGATCGCGTATTTCCTGCTCCGAAGCGCCCTCGCTTATCATCGTGCGCAGCCTCCGGTCCACCGGCATTATCTCAGCGACGACGGTGCGCCCATTGTAGCCTGTGAAGCGGCATTCGGGACAGCCCTTAGGCGCGTAGACGACTCTGTCGGCGGAGATTCCCGTCTCCCTCTCGAGAGCCCGGGTTATCTGCAACCTTTCCCTGCAGTGCGGACAGAGCTTCCTCACAAGGCGCTGCGCGAGCACCGCGCGCACCGACGACGAGAGGAGGTAGCGGGGGACCCCCATGTCGAGCAGCCTGTTTATCGCGGTCGGGGCGTCGTTCGTGTGCAGCGTGCTAAGCACAAGGTGTCCCGTCAGAGCCGCGCGTACCGCCAGCTGCGAGGTTTCGGTATCGCGGATTTCTCCGACCATTACTATATCGGGGTCTTGACGCAGAACAGAGCGCAGCACGGCGCCGAACGTGAGGCCGATTTTTTCATTGATTTGGGTTTGGGTCAACCCCGCTATCGTATATTCTACGGGGTCTTCGAGCGTAATGATATTTTTCGTAGGCTGGTTCAGAATCTCAAGCAGCGAGTAAAGCGTAGTCGATTTGCCTGAGCCCGTGGGCCCGGTGACGAGGACGATGCCGTTCGACGCCGATACGGCATCTTTAAGCATCTTTTCCTGTCCGTCGCTGAAGCCGAGCTTTTTGATTCCTACCTTGTCATTGTCCTGGTCGAGCAGACGAAGGACGACCTTCTCGCCGAAAATCGAGGGCAGGGTCGATACGCGCAGGTCTATGCGCGAGCCGGCCACCTTTATCAGGATACGTCCGTCCTGTGGGCGGCGCTTTTCAGCTATATCCATGCCGGCTAGAATCTTTATGCGCGCGACGAGCGGCAGATGAAGGTTCGTCGGGATATCTATTGCGGAAAAGAGCGTGCCATCGATGCGAAAGCGCACGCGCGTCATCTTTTCGGCCGGCTCGACGTGAATGTCGGAAGCCTTTTCGCGCACGCCCTGCTCAAGGATGCTGTTCACAAGGCGGACGACTGGCGCGGCGTCCGCTCCTATCTCGGCGACGTCCTGCGCCTTAGCCTGGGAGATCGTTACGACGTCGGAGACATCTCCGCCGGTCCCCCGCTTCATCGCGTCGGCCATCGCGTCGCGGACGCTCGACTGGACTCTGTAGTAATTCACGAGCGCCTTGCGTATATCGGCGGGAGTAGCGACGCGTATCTCTATATCCCTGTTCGTCAGCAGGAATATTTCGTCGACCGCGTGGATGTCCAGCGGGTCGGACATCGCTATCGCTATTTTGTCGCTGCCTATGAGCTTAAGAGGCAGTACGTTCAAGCGGGTCGCGACCTTCTCCGGCACCGCGGCCAATGCTTCCTGCTGCGGCTTCACAACAGAAAGGTTGACCGGCTGCAGGCCGAGCTGCTCGCAGAGAGCGTCGGCGAGGTGATTTTCGGTCAGGCGTCCGTCGTTGATCAGAATTTCGCCGAGACGAAGGCGCGAGACCTTCTGCTCTTCGAGGGCTGCGTGAAGATTTTCCCGGGAGATCACGCCGGCGTTGACGAGAATCTCGCCGAGTGGGACGACCTTAGAGTGCCCGCCCACTGTAAAGGCCTCCTACTGGTAAAGCGAGCTGCCCGCCATTTCGAGCACTTCCGCCTCGCCGGTCGGTATGTCGAGTATATATGGAATGGCGATAAATGCGAGCTGAGACCTAACATGAGACGTGGTACGCGATTTGAAGAGCTCGCCGAGAAGCGGGATATAGCCGAGTATCGGAACGCGCGTGACGCTGTTGCTCCTGTTGTCCTGGTACAGCCCGCCGATAACGAATATTTCGCCGTTGCGCACCCTGACCTGCGTGTCAACTTCGCGCTTCGTCGTCTCCGGCGCTTCCGAGCTGCCGGAGCGTCTGAACGTTACGATCTCGCCCGCCGATATCTTCATCTTTATCGTTATGAAGCCGTCGCGCCCGAGCATAGGAGTGAATTCGAGCGTAGGCCCCGTCTCCTGATTCGAAAACTCGGGGTTGCCGTCGTCATCCAGCCCTGATTGATACAGATAATTGTGCGTCAGCCTGACGGAAGCCTTCTGACCGTCGAGAGCGACTACCGAAGGCGATGCGAGTATCTTGCCCTTGTTGTCCGACTCCATCGCTCGCAGCCCGGCGTCCAGCATTTTCATCGCAGGATCTACGATGCTGACGGGTATCGACGACGAATCGGTGCCAATGATCGGAACGCTGCCGGAGTTTGACGAAGAGCCCGTCGGGTTGAGATTCGGCGCTATCAGACCGTTGCCGTAGGTGTAGCGCGAACTGGCGCCCGTCGCGCCGTAGGTGAATATCCAGCCTCTGTACACCGCGGAGATCATCGACTCGATCTCCTGTCGAGCGGTGTCCGTTATTTCTACGAGGCGCGCCTCTATCATCACCTGCTGTCCCGGGTGGTCGAGCCTGTTCATAAGGGTTTCGACGCGGCGGTGCTGCTCCGGTGTCGCGGTGACGTAAAGGCAGCGCAGGCGCTCGTCCACTACCGGCGGCTTCGGCAGAGGGACGAGCCCCATAACTATAGCCGGCATCTTCGCAACGTCGCCGTAAGCGACTTTGTACTGCCTCGTTACGTTTTGCCCGAGCGTTTTCCCAACGCTCTCCGGGGTCCCGACGACGAGAGTCTTTCCGACAAGAGAATAGGAGAGGTCGTTCATGCGCAGCATATAGGCGAAGACCTCGCCGAAGCGCGCATTCTGGAAGGAGAAGGTCACAGGAGTGTCGGGAACGGAAGCGTCGAGCACGAGGTTCAGGTCATCGAGCTTAGCAAGCAGACGAAAAACTTCGCGCGCGGAGACGTCGCGCAGCTCAAGAGTCACAGGAGTCGAGATCGTAAGCGGATCTCCCTTCGGCGCTGGGCGCTTCGGCGGCACGAGCGGCGGTGCTATGTCGGACGGCGCTTCGAACATCAGCCTAAAGCGGTCAGCGCCGGGCAGCCCGGATATATTTTTCAGATTAAGGCGCTTCGGTCCGATGATATCCATCACGACCCTCCCCTCATAGGAGGTCACCGTGATTCTTTCGATGAGCGGATATTCATATGTTTGAGTCCAATTGTCGCTTTTTTTAAGGTCGACCTTGACAACCTCTCCCTCGAACTCGTCCCACCATTTTTTGCGGTCCGTATCGCGCGGGAAGCGCGTCTTTTCCCATGCAAGCTTCGCGGCCTGCTCCGTACTGAGGACGGTCGGCAGCGGCATCTTAGTGCCGCGCAGCTCCATCATTATCTGGTTCGAACCGACCTGATGCAGTTTCAGTCCTTCTATTATCGCTTCGTCGCCGGAAGCCGCCTTACGCGCCGTAACCGCGACGGCGGAGGCGCCGCGCGGCGCGGAAAGGCAGAAAAGAGCCGTCAGCGCCGCCAGCAGCGCTATAGATTTCATAAATCCGTGCGATAACTTTTCCCTGCCCACTTCCAGCTCACTCCTTTTGTATCGATGGAAACGATCCTGCCCTTCCCTCCGCCGAAGGCCTCGCCGGGTTTATATATCCGCTCCGGCTCCTCGCCGTCAATATCGAGCGTACAGATTCTTTTGTCGCCCAGCACGACTAGGGCCTTTATCCGGACCTCTGGCCTGAACTCAGGCGCTTTCGTCTCCGCCGCGAGCTTAGGCGGAAGGGTGACTGCAGAGACGGGCGAGCGCCCTGCCGACCCTGCCAGTTCCGCCAACTGCGGCGTCTCCTCCCTCAGTTTACGAAAAGCAGCAAACTTCACGTTCAGCGTCTTCGCTGAATTCGCCGCGTCGACCGCCGCCTTGCCGCTCACATTCTGAAGGGAGGGGCTTTCCGGCTCTATAAGGCTCATGCTTATGAAATTCTTCATCGAGAACATGGATGCTGCGAAAAAGAGCAACAGCAGGTAAACCTTCTTCTTCTCCTCTGCGGAACGCGACGCCCCTACGGAGCGCATACCGGTAAAAAGCTCGCTAACGCCCTTCATCCTGCTTATTCCACTCCTCTTTCCGCCCCCGCTCTACCTCCGCCTCGACGGTAAAGCCGAAGCGGACGTTTTCGTTTTTGCCTACGCCGAGCGAGAAATCCGTTATCTTTATGAGATACGGCCCCTGACGGAACGATGAAAGAACGTCAAGCAAAGAGGCGTATGGCAGATTGCCCGACACGCGGAAGGAAACAATACCGTCGGCCTCGGCCGTCTTCTCAATGTCCGCGCCTTCGAGACCGCGCGCCGAAAAAGCGCCGATCAAAGCGGAATATAATCTGTTCTGAGACTCCACAGGCGACGGTAGCTCGTCTTTGTCTATCCTGGCCGCCGCTTTGTACTGGAAAAGCGCGTTAGAGCGCGCCTCAAGCGCGGCTTCGCCCGCTGCGGCCTCCCTGCGGACGCTCGTTATCTCGGCGGTCTGCCGTTCGAGTTTTTTCATCATAAAAGACTGCCCGGCCGCCACTACCACAATGACAGCCCCGACCGCCAGCAGCTGTTCGCGCGACAATTCCGCACAATTAATCAGCTTCATTTGAGCCGCGAGCGCCTCCATCCTTCAATTCCCCGCTTCCGCCGCTATCCCTCTTTTCCGCGGACTCCTCTTCGGCGAGGACGCCCCACAGCGGGTTGAGCTTCACCTCAAGCGCGAACTGCCGGATCGACAGGCCCTCGCGCTGCCCAGCGCTTATCGCAGGCAGCGAAACGGATTCTACGCCCTTTGCCGCCGCGAGCGCTTTTCCGAGTTCAAGAACTTCTTCGTCGGCGAAAGCCACGCCCTTCAGCGACGCCACGGCGTTCGACATCGAAACCGATTCGAGCGCTACGCCGTCCGGCGTGCGCTCCCCGATCTCGTAGAGGAACTCGACGACGGGAAGGCCTGAAAGGACGAAATCCAGCTTATCCGCGGAATCTCTGTTCTGCGCCTCGATCCTCTTGAACTCGGCGTCCATAACGGCAAGTTTCTCGTTGTTCGCCGCCGTCCGGCGTTCGAGGCTCATCTCTTCGTCTCTCAGCGAGTAAATGCGCCACGCGCTTTTCGCAATGACAAGGATAGAAGAAAGGATAAAAAGCGCTGCCATTGCGAAAACGGCGTAATAGAGGACGTTATTCTCTTTTTCGGAAGCTTCTGCCTGTTTATTGGCGCGCAGGTCTATCTTTACAACCACGACTTCACCTCAGCGCGAGACCGAGCGCGGTCTCCCATCCGCCGCCGTCCGCCTCGAAACATATTCCGTGTAGCTTCATCACGTCGATAAGCGTGACGTTTTCCAGCGAGGTCAAATCCGCCAGCATATCGCTCAGCTGCCGCGAAGCGCCGAATCCGAAAAGATACGCCGTTTTAACGGTAAAAGCACGGCTCCGCGACATCGCGAACTGAAGGGACGAGCGCACCTCGCGCGAGAAAGAAGCCGCCATAGCAGCGTATTCGTCGTCATTCGCCCCCCTCTCCGTCATTTTACCGAAGCCCGACGCTATATTACCATAGAATATCCCGCAGCCTTTCCATGAGAGGATAACGACAGAGCGCCCAACGCCCGCGTATATGTAAACGCAGGCGTCGTCGAAGCCGTACTCTGCGCCGGCCGCGCGTTCGAGAGCTATCTGCGAAGGCTCCAGAGAAGCGAGCCTTATGCCGTGCGAAGCGGCGGCGCGCGTGATGTTTTCGAGCAGCGCCTTCCTCGCCGCGGCGACGAGGAAGCGCTTTTCGCTTACATTCTCCCCAACCGGGTAATCGATCTCGGCAAGATCGTAGGCGCAGTCGCTCTCCGAAAAAGGAAAATAGTTTTCTACCTCGAACTTGAAAGCCTGCTTCGCCTCCGCGAGAGAAAGGCCGGGCATATCGACGACGCGGAGCAGAGACTCTGTAACGGGCAGGCCGAGATTGACCGGCGTCGAGATGCCGCCCGATTCCTCCGCGACAAATTTGAAAACGGCGTCGAAATTTTCGCATATGTCGTCTGATCTTAAAATCTCTTTGGGAAATCTGCCGCACGCCGATTTAAGGACGCTGCCGTATCCCTCTCCGTCGGACAGCGTCAGCAGGCGGAAGGCGCCGCCCTCAAGCGACAATCCGGCAGAGAGATTTTTCTTCTTGAAAAGCAAAGCCATATCACACCTCCGAAAAACGTTGGAACGTTCATATTATGTAAGCATACACATAGAGGATGCGTCAGAGCGCCCTCCGCCGGATACTCTTTTACTTTATATAAAAAACTATCTAAAGCTATTTTTTGATAGGCATGTAAACAGCAGTGCCATTTGAGTAGTCGTCTGCGCTGACCGCGGCAGAGGCTTTAAGCCCCGACTCCGACGCCATATTTTTAAGCTTATTTTTTACGCCGGTCGTCATCACGGCCGCGTCACTGTAGCGGGCGAAGATGTCGCCGTTATTGATATCGATGCCATAGGAGTTCATGCCGGAGATTTTCTGATCAAGGTACTTGTCAAGCACTGTCTTATCAGAGCTTACCGGCCACGCTCTGTTCTCGGCGTAATACATAAGGCAGGCGGCTTTTATGCCCCTAAGATTCGATACGATCTTCGTAGCCTCGGCCTTGTCTGTCGCCGAGCCGGTCGAGAGCATCATCATCCCGGCGAGAATACCGATGATGACGATGACTATGAGAAGCTCCACCAGCGTAAACCCCTTTGCCTTGCAATCTTTTCTGAGCATGTTATGCATGAACATCCTCCTCCGTTTTTATCTTTACAAACACTTTGAGACGTCGTTCGCCGCGTGGAGGCGCCCTCTCAGCCGAAGCGAAATCCGCGCTCCTATTCCCCGAATCTTAAGCTTGGCTTTCTAAGGATGCGACCAATCATTCGCTGTAAAAAAGCTTTATTTATCCTTATCTATTCTCTAATATAAAAATCTCAGTGCAAAATCCGTCTTCTCTCAGCACAAAGATTATAATACCTTTTCCTAAAAAAAAGAAAATAATTATGCAAAATAAAAAAATCTGTTATTTTTTACATAAACGCGTTTATAGCCGATAGTATCGGCATGAATATAGCCAATGTCATAAACGCGACAATGACACCGACGAAGAGGACCATCACCGGCTCGAGTATCGAACTCAGACGCTTTATCTTTTCAGAGAGTTCGGCGTCGTACCAGTCCGCTATCTTATCGAGCATTTCGTCCGTGCGCCCGGTCTCTTCCCCGACGGCCATCATATGCCCTATCATCGGGGAGAAGAGCTTCCTTTCGCGGACGAGGGAGTTCATCGTCCTTCCCATGGACGCGCCGTCGCGGAGAAGGAGAAAATCTCTCTTTATCTTCTCGTTGCCGGCGACCTCCGACGCCATTTCAAGCGCCGCCAGCACCGGCACGCCCGAGCGCAGCAGCGAGCTCATCGTTCTGAACGCACGCGTAAGCGACGCTTTGAATATTATGTCGCCGAACAGCGGCATTTTCAGCAGCATCCCGTCTATAGGCAGCTTCATCGACCGCATACCGCGCAGGCGCGAGACTATGAAAACTATAAGAATAACTGCCAGCGGGATCGCGTACCACATAGACGACATCCAGCGCCCTATCGCGAACGTCGCCTTCGTGAGGAAAGGCATCTCGACGTTAAGATTGGCGAACGCTCTTTCGAACTGCGGGATGACGACGACGACCATCACACCGAGGACGAGTATCGCTATGCCCATGACGACGGCCGGATATGTCATCGCGGAAATTATTTTTCTGCGCAGATTGTTCTGGTCTTCGAAGAATTTAGCTAACTTGCCAAGGCTCTCGTCAAGAGTCCCCGATTCTTCTCCGGAACGCACGAGGGGTATCGTTATCGAATCAAAGCACTTCGGATACTCCGCCATTGCGGCGCCGAGCGTCGAGCCGGCGGAGACTCTTTCATATACGCCGGAGAGTATAGCGCAAAAGCGCTTATTCTGCGTCTGGCCGGCGAGCGCGGCTAAAGCGCCGGGCACGGAGATGCCGGCCTCTATCATAGTGGCGAGCTGACGGAAAAAGACGAGCTTGTCCTGCAGCTCTACGCGCGGCGAAAGGGCAAGAAAGCGCAGGCGACGGACGCCGTCCAGCTTGTCGTCAGGCGCCGAAAGCGAGACTCCCTCGCTCCTCGCAATTTTCAGCGGTACGAAACCGCGGCCCTTCAGCCACTTGACTATATCGCTTTCATTTTCGCCGCTGTGAGTGCCGCTGACTTGTTTACCGCCCTTCTCCTTCGCTTCATAGTAAAACTCCATAACGCCCTCCGCCCGGGTTCTCGTACAGCCAATTAATTATCGATAATTATTGAATTAAAAGAAGAAAAGGTCAATGATGATTTTCGTCATAATCACCTCTTGTTTACAATTATTATACCTTACAAACAACTTGCAAATATTTTTTCAGGGGAATAGGGTAGAGCGAGGGCGATATCCCTCAGCCCTCCCGTTGCACCGTACGTACGGTTCTCGTATACGGCGCTACATCAATGTAGAATCAAGTATTGACTCAGATAATACGCCAAAGGATCGACCGGTCCCGGTCGGTCTTTTGTTTTCCACCCCAGTATTTTGGGGTTCAGTGCATAATTCACCATGTGCATTCCGCATCGTCTGTACCATCCAAGTCTACTGTACTCGACTTGTATTTGCCTTCACGTATCTGAGCTTTTATCTCTTCTTTGTGCAAGGCGAAGTATGCGTCAAGTTCATCCGCCTTCATCACGTCGATGCCGGCTGCACCTTTGTTTCGCTTGACTGCCTTTATTGCCTCGTCAATATTCCTGTCCTGTAATATCCATTCGATTAATTCCACTTGTTGCTCCTCTGTCTGTTCGTAAAGCTATCGAAAATCGTCCCCTCTGCCTTTTGCCTTCGCAGACCTACGTTTCTGCTTTCAGGGCATATCCTTGATTTCGGATTATTCCGACCTTGCTTGCAGTGATTTGCAATACATTGACATTAGGCCCTTCCCGTCTGGTGCTGTCGGTACTATGCTCTCAGCTGACTCCATCCGCAGGCCTTTTCCGCACGCTTCTCTGCGCCGGATGGATCTCCCGGGGTAAGACACAGTTCTTTCACCACACAACCTCCGGATTTACTGCTTCGGTATTATGTTTGCCTTTTGGGCTTAGGTTTGTCAGGCAACCTCACCCTCCGTTTAGCCTTGTATCCGGTTTCTGTTCGTAGGCTCAATGGCTTTGCTACACCGCTTCCTTCACTTGGACATTGCTGCCTTCTGCTTGCGCTTCGCTACGCTTGGCGGTAAATAACCGCGACTGGACTTTCACCAGTTAGAGCTGTGCCATGCCCGGCACACCAGCAAAAAGCCGGAGAGCGCATCTCCGGCTTTCGTATTTCCTTATGTTATGCAGGCGCTCGGACTTAGTAGTCCATGCCGCCCATTCCGCCCATACCGTTCATTCCGCCGCCCATGTCGCCGAGACGATCCTTCTTCTCCGGCTTGTCCGCCACTATCGCGTCCGTCGTGAGTATCATGGCCGCTATCGAAGAAGCGTTCTGCAGAGCCGAGCGCGTTACCTTGACGGGGTCGATGATGCCGGCTTCGATCATGTCGACGTATTCGCCCGTCGTCGCGTCGAGGCCCTGGCCCTCCTTCAGCGTCTTGACCTTCTCGATGATGACGTCGCCCTGCATGCCGCTGTTGTTCGCAATCAGGAAGAGCGGCTCGGTCAGCGCCTTCTCGACTATCATGGCGCCCGTCTTGATGTCGCCTTCGAGTTTCTCGGCTTCTTTTTTGACCGCCTTCGAGCATTCCACGAGCGCCACTCCGCCGCCTGCGACGATGCCTTCTTCTACTGCCGCGCGCGTCGAGTTCAGAGCGTCTTCGATGCGGAGCTTGAGCTCTTTCTGCTCCGTCTCCGTAGCAGCGCCGACCTGGATGACCGCCACGCCGCCGACGAGTTTGGCGAGGCGTTCCTGAAGCTTCTCTTTGTCGTACTCGGACGTCGAGTCGGCGAGCTCTTTCTTGATCTGAGCCGCGCGGTCCTTGATCTTCTGCGGGTCGCCGGCGCCGCCTACGATCGTCGTGTCTTCCTTTGTCACCTTTATCTTCTTCGCCTGACCGAGGTCCGCTACGTCGGCGCTTTCAAGCTTGCGTCCGACCTCTTCGCTGATAACCGTGGCGCCGGTGA
The DNA here is from genome assembly GCF_000712295.1 of Synergistes jonesii. Classification (NCBI taxonomy): domain Bacteria; kingdom Thermotogati; phylum Synergistota; class Synergistia; order Synergistales; family Synergistaceae; genus Synergistes; species Synergistes jonesii. The sequence continues at coordinate 164,400 of NZ_JMKI01000037.1, forward strand.
CTGTCGCGATGTCCTGCAGCATGGCCTTTCTGCGGTCGCCGAAGCCCGGGGCTTTGACCGCCACTACCTGCAGCGTGCCGCGCAGCTTGTTGACGACCAGCGTCGCCAGGGCTTCGCCCTCGACGTCCTCAGCGATGATGAGGATAGGTTTAGCCAGCTGCGCGATTTTTTCGAGCACCGGCAGCAGATCTTTGACGTTCGAAATCTTGCCGTCTACGATGAGAATCTTCGCGTCGTCGAGGAGGGACTCCATGCGGTCGGGGTTAGTGATCATATAGGGGCTGAGGTAGCCTTTGTCGAACTGGAGCCCTTCGACGGTCTCAAGCGTCGTGCCGAGGCTCTTGCTATCCTCTACCGTGATGACGCCCTCTTCGCCGACCTTCTCCATAGCTTCAGCGATGAGCTCGCCGACCTTCTTGTCGTTAGCGGAGATCGAGGCGACCTGCGCGGTCTTCTTGTGCCCTTTGACAGGCGAGGCTTTCTTCTTCAGCTCTTCGACTACCGCTTCGGTGGCGACTTCCATGCCTTTGCGAATCTGCATTCCGTTGGCGCCGGCCGCTACGTTCTTTATACCTTCGCGTATCATCGCGCGCGCGAGCACCGTGGCCGTCGTGGTGCCGTCGCCGGCAACGTCGTTCGTCTTCGAGGCGACTTCTTTGATGAGCTGCACGCCCATGTTCTCAAAGGGATCTTCCAGCTCTATTTCCTTTGCGATCGTCACACCGTCGTTGGTGATCGCCGGCGAGCCGAACTTCTTTTCGAGAACTACGTTGCGTCCCTTCGGTCCAAGGGTGATGCCGACCGTATCCGCCACTTTGTTGATCCCGCGCTCCATAGCGCGGCGCGCGTCTTCTTTGAAAAGCAATATCTTTGCCATGATTTTATTCCTCTCCTTTATCTTTTCCTATCGGCCGTTACTTCTCTACTACCGCAAGCACGTCTCTCTCGCCGATGACGAGGTAGGTCTCTTCTTCGACCTTGACTTCCGTGCCGGAATATTTGCTGTAGATGACTCTGTCGCCGACCTTGACTTCCATCGGCTGGCGCGAACCGTTGTCAAGTACTCTGCCCGTGCCTACCGCGACTACTTCGCCTTCGACCGGCTTCTCCTTAACCGTATCGGGGAGCACGAGCCCGCCCTTCGTCATTTCTTCCTTTTCCGCTGCTTTCACTACGATTCTGTCTCCAAGCGGTTTAAGTTTCATTAAAAAATCCCTCCTGTGATGTTTTTAACCTTCTTGTGTTAGCACTCACCTGCATCGAGTGCTAACCTTCTTAACGACTGTGATTTTAGTCTGTGACATAGCTTTTATCAAACATGGACAGATACAAATATTTTTTATTTTTGGCTGTTTCTTTTTGTTTTCTCGTTTTTTCGCGGATTTTCATAAAAGTGTTTGACGTTAATAAATCTTTCGCCGGCAAACGGGCTCGCCGCGATTTCTCGCGGCAGAGCGCAGCATAGAGGGAAGCCGCGCGCGTGATGGAAAAATCTGCACGGCGGGGCGGCAACAAAATAAAAAAACGCCGCGGCGACGAATTTTTTCGCCGCGCGGCGGTCTGCGCTTCGATATTTTTTATGAGCCTTTCACCATATGCTCCACGAGGGGTTCGGCGTCAGCCGCAGATCAGAGAGGTTTCCGCGCATATATGAATTATATCCGGCCGCGGCGATCATCACGGCGTTGTCCGTGCACATCTTGCGCGGAGGCAGGAAGAGCTCGATGCTTTTTTCCGCCGAATATTTTTCAAGCGCCGCGCGCAGCGCCGAGTTCGCCGCGACCCCTCCGGAAACAGTGAGCCGCTTGACGCCGGTCGTCTTAACCGCGAGCGTGATTTTTTTCAAAAGGCTTTCGACGACTGCGCGCTGAAACGACGCGCATATGTCCGCGACGGGCGGCGCGCCGCGTTCGGATTCTTTTTCTATAAGCGTCATCGCCGCGGTCTTAAGACCGCTGAAGCTGAATTCTATTTCGCGAGTGGAGGCGAGGGGAACGGGGAGATCGAAGGCGTACGCATCCCCCGACGCCGCCAGCCTGTCGATGACCGGGCCGCCGGGGTAGCCGAGCCCAAGGACCTTCGATATCTTATCGTAGGCTTCGCCGGCCGCGTCGTCGCGGGTCGTGCCGAGGAGCTCGTAATCGCCGAATGCACGCGCAAGGACGACTTCGGTATGGCCGCCCGAGACGATCAGCGAGATGAACGGCGGCACGAGCTCTTCAGAGGCGGCGTTCGCAAAGATATGCCCCTCGAGATGGTTGACGCCGAGCAGCGGCACGCCCCACCCCTGCGAGAGCGCCTTCGCGGTCATCACGCCGACCATCAGCGAACCGATGAGCCCGGGGCCGGCGGTGACGGCGATAAGGCCGAGCTCTTCGCGCGGATTTTTTACACCGGCCTGCGCGAGAGCGCTTTCCAGCAGAGGCAGCATCGCTTCCTGGTGCATGCGCGACGCGAGCTCCGGCACCACCCCGCCGTATGCGCTGTGGGAATCGATCTGGCTCGATATGCTGTCGGCTAGGACCTTCCGCGCGCCGCCGAGGAGGGCGACCGCAGTATCGTCGCAGCTCGTCTCTATCGCGAGCGTGATGAATTTTTCTTCTTCCGGCATCAGTGCGAGCAGCCCCCGCAGCCCCCGCAGCTCCCGGTGCAGCAGCTTTTTTTGCCGCGACGCGCCTCGCCTTCGACGTGTATCAGCACGCGGCAGCGGCACTGCGGGCACTGTTCGGCGAAGCCCCCGCTCGCGAATTCAAGGCCGCATTCGGCGCATCTGTAAAGATGTTTTTCTTCTACTTCAGGATTTTCCATATCTCGCTGTAATCTCCGTAGCCTATTTTTATTTCTTTGCCGGCCTTGAGCCCAGAGGCGGGAATCGCAAACGCGAAGTACCCCTCGCTCTTCGACGGCTGAGGGCCGAAGGGGTTCGTCATGCTCGGCGACAGTATGTCCTCTTTCCGAAGGCGATGCTCTCCGACGAATACTTTCGTATAGTCGAAGTCCCACGGCTTATAAACGTCGACGTGCGCGATAAAGAGCTTTTTTTTGCGTATCGGGTCGGTCCCGTAATAGCGCCCCATTTCAAAGACCCACTGGGGAAGCGACACGTCGGAGGCTATCGCCTTCGACATCGCTTCGTCTACGTATATGATCTGTATCGCGCCGCGCGCGCCGAGAATCATCTCTCCGAGGCGTTCTCCCTCGACCCATATGTCGGTTTGCCTTTCGTCTATCAGCTCCGACGCCGGCCGGGCGGTTTCAACCCTTTCGCGCGCCGCAAAAGCGCAGGAGGCGGCAAGAAGCGCCGCGGCCAAAGCTATGAGCATGCAGATCGTTTTTTTCATTTTAGATATCTCCTTCGAATCGCCCGTTTAAACGCGGAAAATATTTCCCCGCTTCAAAAAATATCTTATCACAACGGCGTATTTTAGGAGCGTTTTTTGGCTACCGCGCCCTTTATCCACTTCCATTCGGGGCAGCGCGCCAGCACAGTCGAAGCCGCGTAGACGGAGGCGCCGCCTCCCGCCGCAGCAAACAGCCACAGGAGGCGCAGCGCGACGCCGGAGCTTTTAGGATAGGGCGCGAAAAACTTCAGCGCGAACAGGAATGCCGCAAGCAGCAGCAGCGGCGGCACGAGGCGAAAGAGCCATTTTACTTCCAGTATAGAGAGCTTTTCCCCTATGCTGCGCGAGAGCAGCCGCGCCGCGAATATCGCGGCCGAAGTGAAGGCAGCTGCGGAGGCCGCGGCAAGACCGGCGTAGCCGAAGCTCCGCATCAGCAGCACGCTCGCGCCGAGGTTGACGCAGACCGTTACGCCCGTTACCATCACGGCGGCGCGCGGCATGCGCCTTGCGTAGATCGCGCGCATTATTATCGTATTGCTCGCCATGCCGGGGAGCCCGAGCGCGTAGAGCGAAAGCGCGGTGGAAGTAGCCTTCCACGCCCATTCGGAGAAGGCGCCGCGGTAAAAGAGTATGTGCACGACCTCGCCGGAAACGGCGGCGAGCCCGACGGCGACGGGCAGGATGACGAAAAGGTTGAAGCGTATCGCGTCGCGCGCGAAATCGCGGAATTCGGCGGTCTTATTCGGGTCCTGCCGCGAAAGCATCGGAAGCACAGCCTGCGATATCGTTATCACAAAAAGTCCGAGAGGCAGCTGAAGCACGCGGTCCGCATATGTGAGCACGGAGATGGAGCCGGCCGAAAGGAAAGAGCCGAGCATCCTGCTTATCACAGGGTTGAGCTGATTGAGCGAGAGCCCGGCGGCGTAGGGAAGGAAGAGCGCCATCATGCTGCGCAGCTGCGCGTCGTTTTTGCGCGGCACGGCCGGGCGCAGCGGCATTTTCAGCTTCGAGCACCAGCAGAGCTGCAGCAGCATATGGAAGAGCCCGCCGATAAGTACTGCGAACGCGAGGTTCCACACCGAAAGATGTTTTCTCGTAGCGACTAGGAAGAGTATATAGGCTAAGTTGCTGACCGCCGGCGCGACGGCGGGGATGAAGAAGCTGCCCATGCTGTTCAGCACGCCCATCGCCAGCGCGCCGACGGATACGAGTATCAGGAAGGGGAACATCGCGCGCGAAAGGGCTATCGCGAGCGCGCGCTCCGCAGGAGCGAAGCCGGGCGCCATTATGTCGACGATCGCCGGCGCAAGCAACACTCCGGCCGCTATCACGGCCGAACAGCCGAGTATCAGGATTGAGAGCGCTTCATTCGAAAGCCTGCGGGCCCTTTCACATCCGTCGGCCGCGAGCGAGCGCGAGAACACCGGCACGAAGGAGGCCGAGAGCGCGCCCTCGGCGAGGAGCTGGCGCGACAGATTGGCGATCGTATAGGCGACGAAGAAGGCGTCGAGCTGACGAGTCGCCCCGAAGAGCGCGGCGGTCAGCATTTCGCGGATAAGGCCGAGGATGCGGCTGAGCAAAGTGCCCGCCATCATCCGCATCGCGTGGAAGACCATGCCCGATAACGCATCGGGACGCTTGGTCCCTATGGTAGTCTCTTCGCTTCGCGCTTTGCGCGAAGAGGGACCCGCGCAGCCCGATAACGCATCCGGACGCTTGGCCCTTTCCTCTTCGGTTATTTCCGGCTCGTTCGAGCCGTTCGTCTGGCTTTCTTCCATTACCAGGTGAAGTCTTCTCCGAGATAGAACTTTTTAGCGTCTTTGTTTTCCGTGATGTACTCCGGCTCGCCTTCGAGGAAGACTTTGCCTTCGTATATGAGGCAGGCGCGGTCCGTTATTTTCAGCGTGTCGCGGACGTTGTGGTCCGTCAGGAGTATGCCGTAGCCGCGCTCCTTGAGGTCGCGGATCATCGACTGGAGGTCCGCGACGGCGATCGGGTCGATGCCGCTGAAGGGCTCGTCAAGGAGTATGAAGAGAGGTTCCATCGCAAGGCAGCGCGCTATCTCGACGCGGCGGCGTTCTCCCCCGGAGAGCGCATGGGCTTTAGTGTCCTCAAGGCGCGAGAGGCCGTATTCTTTGAGCAGCCCCGTTATCTTCTCGCCGCGTTCGTCGCTCTCCATTCCCGATTCTTCGAGCACCAGGTCGAGATTTTGGCGCACCGTGAGGCTCCTGAAGACCGAAGGCTCCTGCGGAAGGTAGCCTATCCCGGCCCTCGCGCGGCGGTACATCGGCATGCCGGAGAGCGAGACGCCGCCGAGCGTGACGTTGCCGCTTTCGGGCAGTATCCGGCCGACTATCATATAGAAGGTGGTGCTTTTCCCGGCTCCGTTCGGGCCGAGCAGCCCCAGTATCTCTCCGCTCTTTATCTCTAAACTGACTTCGTCGACGACCCGCCGGCCGGAAAATGATTTCACAAGTTTTTCCGTGCGCAGCACCGCTGATCTTTTCCCGTCAAGCTGCGCCATTTTAATCGTTCACCCATTCTTCTTCTTCGTATGAAATATGCTGGTCGTCCGGGCGCCGCCGGCCGCTCTCCCCGGGTTCGCCCTCAGGGGCTTTTTTTTCGGCCTGTTTCGTCTCCTTCGCCCGCTTCGCTTCGTCCTTCGGAGCGCTCTTCGTGTTCGCCGGCGTTTTCTTTTCTTTTCCTTCGACTAAGAAGACTATCCTCGAATTTCCCTTGGCTTCGACGACCTTCGTGTCCTCGTGCATGACCATCGTATCGGCGGTCACCGTCTTGCCGTCGCTGCGTACGGCCTTAGTGTTGCCAGACACCACGACGGTGCCGCGAGCCTTCGAGTAGACGGCCTTGTCTCCGGTGATCTTCGTCTTCTTTCCCTCTTTGTCGATATAATCGAATATTACGTTCTTCTCCGCCACCATCTCGGTCATGCCCTCATCCCCCGTCTGCGGGTCCTCGGCTATGCGCCCCTCGACGCTCTTCGCGGAAAGGGCGAATTTTTTGACCTTGTCTTCGTAGCGCCTCACTTCGCGCGCCCAGAACTTGTCGTTTATCCTCGTGAATTCGTCGGAGTTTATCACCCTGTTGTCAAGCACGCCGTTGACCTTGCCCTTGGCCCAATAGTTTTTCGTGCCCATCTGCCAGCGCACGTAATCGGCGTTGAGCCAGTCCTTAGGCTCGCGCGTGAGCTTCACGTTGCCCTGCGCCTCGAACGTTCCGTCGGTCTTCTTCGTACTGTCGCCCGTCCACGACGCTCTGTCGGATTTAAGCGTTACGCCCTCGTCGGGAAACTTTCCGTCGACGTTGCCGCGGACCCTGAGTATCTCTTTTTCGGTGTTGCCGTCGGCCTCAGCTCCCTTTATAACCGCTCTGTCCTTGACGATCACCACGTTGCCCTTAGCGAAGGCGTCGCCGGTATTCGTGTCATAGCGGATGTCGTCCGCGGAAAGGGAATTTTGTGTTTCGGCGGCGTAAATCGTCCCCGGCTGCGCCGCAAGAAGGCCGCAAAGCGTGCAGAGCGCGGCGGCGGCGCATATTTTTTTTAATTTTATTTTTATTGCCATATCGTACCCCTCATTTCAGCAAGATGGAGCGGAGCTGCGCGAGCTCACAGATAGGGATATTCTACATGATTCGGCGCGATACCGCGATATATATTCAGAATCATTTTCCACTTCCGACCCTCTTATTTTTGCCCTGCGGCGCGCTCTGCGCCGGCGCTTTCAGCCTCTTCTCTATCTGCGTGAATATATCGTGCAGGAAGACGAAATAATCCATGCCGTTCTGCGGGGCGGCGAGGGTGAGGCGGTTGGCGTGCGCTACGGCGGCGTAACGGATCGTCTGCGGCGTCCACGGGTCGAGCAGCAGCAGCCAGCCGCGTCTTTCCGCTTCGTCGAGCGCAGCTGAGAGAGCGGCGGCGTCGCCGTTCAGCCAGCCGCGCCAGACTTCGTCCGGCGGGCGCACGACGCCCGGGAGCGACGAGCGTACCCATCCGCCCTGAGCGCCGGTAAGGTCGAGCATCTTTGCGTTCGCGAGCAGGTGGCGCCCGACTCCCATCGCGCTGTCGATGCGCGACTGGAATTCGGCGAGCCTCCTCTGATAATACGAATAATTTTTCCCATCCGCGCCGGCGATTATCTTCATCGTCTCCTGCGCGATGAAAGGCAGCATCGCTGGGTCGAAGAAGGCGGCGCGGCGCTTCTCCTCGCCGAGCGGCAGCTTCGGGTAGAGAATCCTCAGTTTCTTATTGCCGGAGGCGATTTTCAGCGTCGCCGCTTCCTGCGCGTCGAAGGCTATTATTATTTCGCCGGCCCGCGGCCGGCTCGACGGCACCTCTACGCCGGCGTCGTTCCATACCGCGAGAGCGCGCACCGAGGCCTGCTTGCCGCCGATGAAGGAGGCGACTTCAAGAAGCCACGGCGAGGCTACGGCGGCCCTGAGCTGCTGCGCCGCAGCGCAGGGCCCGGCGTTTGCCGAGATCAACAAAAGAAGGAGAGCGGCGCGCAGCGCGAGAATCGCACGGCGGGCGCGTCTGCCCGCTTCCATTTATTTTGCGTCCGGCCTGCTGCCGGGCTTTACGAGGGGCAGGCCGACTTTGCAGAGAGGGCACTCCTCCGGCCTGTAATTCGCGAAGCAGACCTTCACAAGCGATTTGAGGTCCCATTCAGGCAGGCAGCCCTTCGCGCGCCTGTCGACGATGCAGCCCGACGCCGCCCACACGGCCCCGCCGTCGGCCAGCGCCATAGCCGCCTCGCGCGACGATTTGCCGGTGGTGCACACGTCCTCCACCAGCGCAAAGCGAAGCGAGCCGGGGTGAGGGAATCTTTTCAGACGCATCTCGCCGTCGACCCGCTCGGTGAATAGGAAGGGAACGTCGAGGGCTCGCGCGACCTCGTGCCCTATTATCAGGCCGCCGAGCGCCGGCGAAAGGATGAAGTCAGGCTTATGCGGGGCGAGCAGCTTCGCGAGCTCCACGCCGGCGTAAGCCGCGTATTTCGGATAGCGGAGCAGCAGCGCGCACTGCATGTAGTTGTCGCTGTGGAGCCCGGACGTGAGCTTGAAGTGTCCCGTCAGATGGGCGCCGCTTGCCGCCATCATTTCAAGAATCTTTTCCGCCGCGTCGTTTTCACGGGAACGAGTCATCAGCGTGAGACCTCCTCAAGCGAAGCGATGATGTCCTTCGCGGCCGCGACGGGGTCCGCCGCTTCGAGAATCGGGCGCCCTACTACGACATATGTCGCTCCCGCGAGCGCCGCCTCCTTCGCCGTCGCGACGCGCGCCTGGTCCTCGGCGCCGGCCCTCTTAGCGCGGATGCCAGGCACCACGCGCATCAGCTTCCGGGCCCTTCCCTTCAGCAGATCGAGGTCGAGCGGCGAGCAGACGATTCCGTCGAGCCCTGCGCGCTCGGCCGCTTCCGCGCGCGCGACAAGCGCCAGCCCCATATCGCAGCCCGGGTGGACGTCTTCCCAGAGCTCCCCTCCGAGGCTCGTCAGCACCGTTATGCCGAGCAGCTTAGTCTCGCTTCCGGCTCTGTCGCGCGCCGCGACGCTGCGCGCCATCATCTCGCAGCCGCCCGAGGTGTGCAGAGTGAGGGCCCAAAGGCCGAGCTGCGAAAGAGGCTCGACAGCCGACGCGACGGTATTGGGAATGTCGTGCAGCTTAAGGTCGAGGAAAATTTTATAGCCGCGCGAAATCAGCTCGCGGACGAAGGGGACTCCTCCGAGCGCGTAAAGGCGCGGCCCGATCTTTATATATTCGGTGGCATGCCCGAGCCTGTCGAGAAAGCTTCTCGCGTCGTCGGGGGCTGGCACGTCGAGCGCGGCTATCAGCCCACATTTTTTGTCGTTCATATTTTTCCCTCCATAAGACGATAGCACAACAGATTTCGTTGTGCTATCGCCGCTGTCATTATTATAACCAGTTTGCCCGGTATTTTGGCGCTTCGCTACAGTTCCTCTTCGTCCTGCCAGATTCTTTCGCCGCCGACGAAGGTCGCCACGGGCCAGCCCGTCAGGGCCGTGCCTTCCCACGGGCAGCAGCGCGCCTTGCTCTTCCACGCCGAGCAGTCGACTATGCGGGTCCTATCCTCGTCGACGACCGTGAGATCCGCCGGGGCTCCCTCCTCGATCCTGCCGAGCCCGTGCCACTTCTCCGGCAGAAGGGCGGCGGGGGAGGAAGTCATCTTCCTGAATAGCAGTTCGAGCGGAACCTCGGGATAATTTCTCGCACGGTAGTCGAGGAGCACCGCGACGGCGCATTCGAGCGACGCGATTCCGAACGGCGCCTCCTGAAAGGGCTCGTCCTTGTCGTCGAGATGCCACGGCGCGTGGTCCGTCACTATCGCGTCGATCGTTCCGTCCAGCAATCCCTCCCAGAGAGCCTTCTGGTCGTTCGCGGAGCGGAGCGGCGGGTTGACCTTGAAACGCGAATTGTAGCCGCTCGCGATCACCGCGTTCTCGTTGAGGGTCAGATGGTGGAACGTCGTGTCGCAGCTGACGTCCAGCCCCGCGCGCTTCGCGTTGCGGATGAGCTCTACCGCGCCGGCGCTCGAAAGATGCGTGAAATGTATCCTTCCGCCCGTGTCGCGGACGAGCGCTATGCCGCGCGCGACGTCTATCTCCTCGGACGCGCCGGGGATGCCTTTAAGCCCGGACATCGCGCTGACGCGCCCCTCGTGCACCTGCCCTCCCTGGAAGAGGCTTATCTCTTCCGGATGTTCCATCACGCGCGGCAGCTTTTTGCCCGTGTACAGCAACGCGAGGCGCATCAGGTGGCTCGTTGCGATAGGCGATCCGTCGTCCGTGAAGAATACCGCGCCGGCCTCGGACATCTTTTCCATCTCGCATATCTCTTTGCCCCCGCGCCCCTTGCTTACGCAGCCGGCCGGAAGTATGCGCGCCGCGCGCGCCGCGGCGCCGTGGCTTATCACGTATTCGATCAGCGCCGGCTCGGATATCGCCGGCTTCGTGTTCGGCATCGCGACGAGCGTCGTGAAGCCTCCGGCAGCTCCGGCGCGCGCGCCGCTTTGCAGGTCTTCGTTCCATTCGCCGCCAGGGTCGCGGAAATGCGCGTGCAGGTCTATGAAGCCCGGCGTCAGCAGGCGGCCGTTTCCCTCTACCGTTTCGGCGCCTTCGCATTCGAGCGCCGAGCCGACCCTCGATATCTTGCCCTCCTCGGTGAGGAGGCACTCTTCCTTTATGAATTCTTTGCCGTTGAAAATTTTAAAATTTTTGAAGAGAAACTTCATCATCTTGCACCTCCGCCGCAGAGATAAAGAAGCGCCATCCTCGTCGCGACGCCGGAACGGACCTGTTCGAGTATCACGCTCTGATGCCCGTCGGCAACCTCGGAGGCTATCTCCACACCCCTGTTTATCGGCCCGGGATGCATCGCGAGGGCTCCGGGCTTCGCGCGCTTCATCAATTCTTCGTCGGCGCCCCACCAGCGGTGATATTCGTCGACCGACGGAAAGAGCCCCTCCTGCTGTCTCTCTCTCTGTATCCTCAGCAGATAGACCATATCCGCACCCTTCACCGCGTCGCGCGGTTCGCGCTCGTAGGCTACCCCCAAGTCTTCGACCTCGCGCGGCATCAGCGTCGGCGGGCCGGAGAGGACGACTTCGCAGCCCATCGTCCTGAAGGCTATGACGTCGCTGCGCGCCACCCTGCTGTGCAGTACGTCGCCTATCAGCGCGATCTTTCTGCCCTCAAGGTCGCCGTAATGCTTCCACGCGGTGTAAACGTCGAGCAGCGCCTGCGTCGGGTGCGCGTGAGTGCCGTCGCCGGCGTTGAGCACTATGCCACGCTTCAGCTTCGACGCGAGATACTGCGCCGCACCGACTGCACCGTGGCGCATCACGACTATGTCGGCGCCCATCGACTCGAGCGTCCACGCGGTGTCGCGCATCGTCTCGCCCTTCGCCGTGCTCGAGCCGGAGGCCGACCAGTTGACGACGTCGGCCGAGAGCATCTTTTCGGCGAGCTCGAAGGAGACGCGAGTGCGCGTCGAATTTTCGAAGAAGAGATTCACGCACATCTTGCCGCGCAGAGCCGGAACTTTTTTCACCGGCCTGTCCATAACGTTCTCCATCTGGCGGGACTGGTCGAGGAAGAATAAAAATTCGTCGCGCGTCCAGCCGTCAAGGTCTATAACGCTGCGATGGCGCCAGCCCATCGTGCCCATCTCGTTACGCGTCGCGCTCACAGATTACCACCTCATCCTTTCCGTCAAGCTCTTCCACCCTGACCTCTATGACTTCGTTCTTCGACGTCGGCACGTTCCTGCCGCAAATATCCGCGTGTATCGGCAGCTCGCGGTGCCCACGGTCGACGATCACCGCAAGCTGGACGCTCTGCGGACGACCGAGGTCGACGAGCGCCTCGAGCGCCGCGCGCACTGTGCGCCCCGTGAAGATGACGTCGTCTACGAGGAAAATATGCTTGCCGCAGATATCCTCAGGCATCCTCGTGCTGTGGACGATGGGCTGCTCCGAAAGCGTCGTCAGATCGTCGCGGTAGAGAGTTATGTCGAGCTCTCCGCAGGGGACCTTCACGCCTTCGGCGTCTTCAACGAGCTTCTGCAGGCGGCGCGCTATATATACGCCGCGGCGGTGGATGCCGACGAGAATCATCCTGTCGGTGCCCTTGTTGCGCTCGACCATCTCATGGGCGATTCTGCGTATCACGCGGTTCAAGTCCTGCGCGTTCATCAGCTTCGCCTTTTCTCTGAGCTCTGCCATTTATACTCCCCCTGATTCAATTGTTTTCCGGCAAAAAATAAGACCGCCCCTCTCGGGACAGTCTGTAAAAGCAGCGAAAGGCACGGCTTGGAACGGAAAAGAATCTCGCCGAAGCTCTGAAACGAAATCCCATTTCATCATCCGCCGCACCCCCTTTTTCTGAACTGCGAGCATTATACAGGATATTTTTATTATATGCAAGCGGTTGCAAAAATTATTTCCGACGCTTCGGCGGCGTACTTATCCCCGCTGGATTAGCCTGATAAGCGGGTCGTTTTTCAGCGCTTCTATCTCCTTCGCGCGGATATATTCGCCTATCTGCGGGCCGCTCAGCCCTTCGGGGATTTTGCACTTCGACGCTTTTTTGACGAGCGCGAGCAGCCTGTCGTAATCGTTCAAAAAGGCGGGCGTCTCGCCGCGATTGTCGGCCGCCATTATCACGGAGAAACCGTCGGCTCCGATAGCTTCTTTTTCCAACGCGCGTATCAGGTCGCGGATCTCAGGCGGGCTTTTCATGCGGCTCGCGCGCATATGCTCCCTTGCTGCGAATGCCGCGCTCCTGCTCCACACGCGCGGCAGCGAAAGGGCCGCAGCGATCTCGCCGATCATCGCTTCGCCCTTTTTTTCGTAGCCGTAATGACGGGGCAGCTCTTCCTCCGGCGTTTCACCCTTGCCGACGTCGTGCATCAGCACGGCGAAGCGAACCTCCGGGCGCTCAGTTTTTTCGGCCGCCGCGTCGAGCGCCGTCATCGTATGCTCGAACGCGTCGCCTTCGGGATGAAACTCCGGCGGCTGCGCTTTGCCGATAAGCCTGTAGAGCCACGGGAACTCGCTTTCAAGAAGGGCTGCGTCGCGCAGGTGTCTGAAGTACATAGAGGGGTGCCGCACGACGATAGCCTTCGCGAGCTCGAAAAATTTTCTCTCGGCGGGTTCGGCGCGCAGCTCCTCCGCGCAGCGCGCCATCATCGAAAGAGTCCGCGGCTCTATTGAAAATTCGAACTGTGCGGCCTGCCTCGCTGCGCGGAGAGCGCGCACGGGGTCTTCGTAGAAGCGCTCGGACGTCGCGCGTACGACGCGCGCAGCTATATCCCTCGCCCCACCGTAAGGGTCGATGAGCCGCCCCTCCGAATCGCGCGCCATGCTGTTGAGCGTGCAGTCGCGCCGATAGAGGTCTTCCTCGATCGTTATCTCTGGAGAGCAGAAGACTTGGAAGCCCCTATAGCCGCTGCCGCTTTTTTTCTCGCGCCGCGCTAACGCTATCTCGCAGCGCAGCCCGTCGATCTCGTGCAGGAATACCGGGAAGGAGCGTCCGACGCGCCGCGCGTCCGGGAATTCCGACAAAAAATTTTTCGCCGCCACGCCGCATACGACGTAATCCCTGTCGCTCACTGCGCGCCCCATCAGAGCGTCGCGCACCGCACCGCCGACTAAGTACGCCGAGCCTCCCATTTTTTTTACTCTTGCAAAAAATTCTTTTTCCGTCATCGCCTATAAAAAAAGCCGCCTTCCGGCGGCCCGCGCTTCGCTTCGCTTACTTGTCCATTATCTCCTTCTCCTTGTCGGAGAGGACCGCGTCTATTTTTTTTATGAAAGCGTCGGTTTTGTCCTGCGCTTCTTTCTGGAATTTTTTCAGATCGTCTTCTGTAATCTTGCTGTCTTTTTCGAGCTTCTTCAGCGCCTCTATCGTGTCGCGGCGGATGTTGCGGACTGCGACGCGCCCCTCTTCGGCCATTTTATTTACCATTTTTTTGAGTTCGACGCGGCGCTGCTGGGTGAGCTCCGGCAGGTTGAGGCGAATCGATTCGCCGTCGTTCTGCGGGGTGATGCCGAGGCTCGACGCCTGTATGCTCTTTTCGATGGCCTTTATCGCGCTCCTGTCCCACGGAGTGATGACGATCTGACGCGCCTCTGGAACGTTCACGCTGCCCATGTTTTTGATCGGCGTCGGAGTGCCGAAGTAGTCTACCTTTATATCTTCAACGAGAGCGGGGTGCGCCCTACCGGTGCGAATCCCCAGCATCGAACCCTTGAGGTATTCTATGCTTTTTTCGCAGCGCGAGGTAAGTTCTTTCAATATTGCCTGAGGCATTCAGCTCACTCCTTAGATATTTTTTGTAATTATAGCACAAATGTTTTTCGGCGTTTCTCAGCACACCGTCGAGCCGATGTCCTCGCCGTCTATCAGCAGCCTGCGCAGATTGCCCTTCTGAAGCATGTTGAAGACTACGATCGGGATTTTGTTGTCCTGGCAGAGCGAGAAGGCCGCGGCGTCCATCACCTTGAGCTGCATACTCAGCGCGTCCATGTAGCTGATCCGCGGCAACATGACGGCGCCGGGATATTTCGTCGGGTCCCTGTCGTATATCCCGTCGACCTTCGTTGCCTTTATCACGCAGTCCGCTCCTATCTCCGACGCGCGCAGCGCCGCCGTCGTGTCGGTCGAGAAGTACGGCGAGCCTGTGCCAGCCGCGAATATGACTATCCTGCCCTTTTCAAGGTGGCGTATCGCGCGGCGGCGTATCACGGTCTCGGCAATCTGGCGCATCTCTATCGCCGACTGGACGCGCGTCGGGCATCCGAGGCGTTCGAGGGCGTCCTGCAGCGCGAGCGCGTTGATGACCGTGCCGAGCATCCCCATGTAGTCGGCCTGCGCTCTCTCCACGCTCGTCGTCTGAGCGCCGCGGATGATGTTCCCTCCTCCGACGACCATCGCGATCTGTACACCCTGCTTCGCCACCTCCGCGACCTCGGCGCAGATGTCGCGTATCGCTTCGTAGTCTAGTCCGAAATGTTCCTTCCCCGCTAAGATTTCGCCGGAAAGCTTAAGCAGCACCCTGTCGTATCTGCGTCCCATTTAACAGCCGCCTTTCATAAAAAATTTGCCTCGCATAAAAAAAGCGAGGGAAGAAGTTCCCTCGCCTGACGGTTTTTGTTACGCTACGCCGCTATCTCGAAGCGGGCGAAGCGCCTTATTATGATGTTTTCGCCTATCTTCGCAATGTTCTCGACGACAAGGTCCTTCACCTTGATGTCGGGGTTGAGCGTGAATTTCTGCTCCATAAGGCAGTTCTCCTCGTAGAATTTGTTGAGGCGGCCTTCGGCGATCTTCTCGAGCATCTTTTCCGGCTTGCCCTCTTCGCGGGCCTGAGCCATGATGACCGATCTCTCGCGCTCAAGAACGTCGGCGGGAACGTCTTCGGGCTTCACATACGCCGGGTTGGCCGCCGCGATGTGGAGCGCGATGTCGTGCCCGAGCTTGTTGAACTCCTCGGTGCGCGCTACGAAGTCCGTCTCGCAGTCGAGCTCAAGAAGGACGGCGAGCTTCGTGTTGAAGTGCATGTATGTGAACATCTTGCCCTGAGAGGCCGTGCGCCCGGCTTTTTTCGCGGCCTTGGCGAGCCCCTTTTCGCGGAGGTAGTCGCAGGCTTTTTCCATATCGCCGTCGCATTCCACGAGGGCTTTTTTGCAGTCCATCATTCCGACCGATGTGCGAGCGCGAAGCTCCGATACCATTGCTGCGGTGATATTAGCCATTTTAGTTCTCCTTCCAGCCCTTCTGCTCAGCGAGCTCTTTCCCGCGAATCCTCAGCTCATCCTCCGAAAGATCTTCCTGCGGCAGCTCTTCTTCCGCCGCCTCGGCCGCGGCCTCCCCTTCGGCAGGCTCCTCTTCGGCCTGGCGCGCGTCCTGTCCCTGTCGTCCTTCGATGAAGGCGTCGGCCATCAGCCCCACCATCAGCTCGATGGCGCGGATGGCGTCGTCGTTTCCGGGAATCGGGTAGTCGATCAGGTCGGGGTCGCAGTTCGTATCTACGATGGCGATGACCGGTATCTCAAGCTTGCGGGCCTCGAGGACCGCGATAGTCTCGCGGCGCGGGTCGATGACGAATATCGCGTCGGGAGCGTCTTTCATATCCTTGATGCCGGAGAGGTATTTTTCGAGTTTGTCTCGCTCTTTGCGGAGCTTGACTACTTCCTTCTTCGGATATTTGTTTATGCTGCCGTCTTCTTCCATCTGCTGCAGCTCGACCATGCGCGTCACGCGGCGGCGGATCGTAGCGAAGTTCGTAAGCAGCCCGCCGAGCCAGCGCTGGTTGATGTAGAACTGACCGCATTTGAGCGCTTCGTCGCGGATCGGGTCCTGCGCCTGGCGCTTAGTGCCGACGAAGAGGACGCTACCGCCCTCCTTGGCGATCTCGCGCACGAAGTCGTAGGCTTTTTCCAGCCCCTTGACGGTCTTCTGCAGGTCGATGATATAGATTCCGTTGCGCTCCGTGAAGATGAAGGGCTTCATCTTCGGGTTCCAGCGTCTTGTCTGGTGTCCGAAATGGACGCCGCATTCAAGAAGCTGTTTCATACTTACCACACCCATGTGTATCCCTCCTGTTTTTTTCCTCCGTGCTCGTCATCCGCCAAAGAGCCCGCGGCGGGGAACCTCTTTTGCGTCGGCGCACGTGTGGATTGCGAACCGCTCTCAAGTATATCACAGTACCGAAGGATATTGCAAACTTCAGTGCTCCATTTCAAAAATTTTCAGCCGCTCAGCGCTCTCCGGCTTCCCGAAAAAGCTTCCGAGCGCGAAGGCGATTATCGAGACGGCGATCGTAGGCACTATAGCCGTCGTACCCGCTACGCGGGTCTTCGTGATGTTGAGCCAGAAGAACGCTCCGGCCCCCGTCAGCATCGAGAGTATCGCGCCAGTGGAGTTCGCGCGCCGCCAGTAAAGGCCGAAGAGCGTCGGGCAGAAGAAGACCGCCTCTAGGCCGCCGAAGGCGAAGAGGTTTATCCAGACGAGCAGCGACGGCGGCTTCATCGCGGCGAAGAATACCAGGACGCCTACGACGGCCGTCACGACGACGCTCATGCCGTGCACCTTTTTCGGCGGCAGCTTTTTATCGTCGTTCTTGGCGACGTAGTAGAAGTAGAGGTCCTTGACTATCGCCGCCGAGCACATGATCAGCATCGAATCGACTGTCGACATGATGGCCGCCAGAGGGCCGGCGATGAAGACTCCGGCCCAGAAGGGGGAGAGCAGCCTCACAGTCAGCGTCGGCACCGCCAGGTCTCCGACTTCTATTCCCGGGATTACGGCACGCCCCATCGCCCCGACGAGGTGCATCGCGAGCATCGTGAAGCCGACGACGAACGTCCCGATGATCATCGCGTTGTGCATCGAGCGCGAATCTCTATAGCCGAGGCACTTCTGGGTCGTCTGCGGCAGGCCGAGTATGCCTATGCCGACGAGGACCCAGAAGGAGAGGATAAAGGGCTTCGGTATCGCACCGCCCGCGCCCGTCGGCGTCAGCAGCTGCGGGTCCGCCGCGTAGAGCGTGCCCATTATGCGTCCTACGCCACCGCCGACGGAGACTACGGCGGAAAGTATCGCGACCGACGCGACGAGCATCATTATGCCCTGGATCGTATCCGTCAGCACCACCGCGCGGAAGCCTCCGACCGTCGTGTAGATGACGACCGTCAGGCCGAATATGATCAACCCGGTCTGGTACGAGTAGCCAGTGACGGCTTCAAAGAGACGCGCGCCGCCGATGAACTGCGCGAGCATCGACGCCATGAAGAAGACGAGAAGCGAAAGCGACGCGAGCACCACTACGAAGTCGCTCGAGTAGCGTGCGCGGATGTAGTCGGTGATCGTCACCGCGCTGGTGCGCCGCGCTATCAGCGCGAAGCGCTTGCCGAGGACGCCGAGCGTAAGGAAGGCGGTCGGCACCTGTATCATCGAAAGAAGAATCCAGCCGAGCCCGACGTTGTACGCGACGCCAGGCCCGCCTACGAAGCTGCTCGCGCTCGTGTAGGTCGTGATTATCGCCATAGCCAGCACGAAGCCGCCCATCGAACGGCTGCCGATGAAGTACTCCTCCATGAAGCCCTTAGTGTCGCTCTTCTTCGCGGCGGCGCGGTTGCCCCAGAACGCGATGCCCATTATCAGTATGAAATAGAGAATCAGAGGAACGATCGTTCCGGCGTTACCGCTCATTATTTTTCACCTCTTCCTCGTCGTCAAGAGGCAGTTCGATGAAAAAGAATTTCACGCAGAGCCACAACAGAATCGAAATCCCGATATATCCGACTATGCAGCTGTAGAAGAACCATTCAGGAAAACCAAAAACAAAACGGTACTGCGACGGATCATCTCCGAAGCCGTAAGCCGTGACATACCACCACGCGAAGAAGAGGACGTAAAGAGCGATAATAATCAGAGTCTCCCTCTTCGTCGCCTGCACAAACTTCCTTGAAGCCATGATCGCACCCTCCGTTTAAAATTAATTTGTCTATGGCTTATGGCGAATAAGTATAGTACAAAACGAGGTATTTTGCATCGCAAAAAAATGCGGCGGATAAAAAATTATCCGCCGCGGCAACTCTTTTTCAAAATTCTCTATTTTGCGTCGACCTTCAGGCGCCACGACGATGCCCGCCGCAATCTGAGGACGCGCCGATGAGGGTCTCGACGGCGTGACGCAGTCCGCCGCTCACCGCTTCGAAGCACTGCGAAGCGCCGCGCCTGCTGCCCGGGAAGGCTATTATAAGAGAAGCTCCGCGCACGATCGCGAGCGAGCGCGTAAGGAAGGCGCGCGGCGTGTACTTAAGCGTCTGCATCCTCATCATCTCGCCGAAGCCCGGGACGAATTTGTCGGCGATCGAAAGAAGCGCCTCCGGCGTGTTGTCGCGCGGAGAAAGCCCCGTGCCCCCGGTCGTCAGTATCAAGCTTATCCCCTTAGCGGCCCATGCGCACACGGCTTCGCGTATCGCGTCGGGGTCGTCGGGCACGATTTTTCTTTCCTCGGTAACGCAGCCCTGAAGAAAGGCGAGGCGTTCGAGCTCCGGACCGGCCGTGTCGACGCGCTCGCCGCGGCTCCCCTTGTCGCTCACGGTGAGGACCGCGCTCCGCAGCGGCTTCCATATCTCAGCGAACTGCGAAACGCCGATAAATCCCGCCGCGCATACGATAAATTTTTCGCCGGCCGCGTTCCAGCGCAGCAGCGCGCCTTCGTCGACGGAAAGGAAATCGCCCTCTTCGACGCCCGCCTCTGGCGGCAGCACGACCGTCAGCGCGCCGGCGAATTTTTCTGCGACGAGAGGCTCGCCGGCGCGCGCGAATCTCAGCGGGAGCTCGGCGTCGTTGACGCAGCTGCAGCCCGCACCGTTGGCGTGGACGTAGCAAAGAGTGTGCTCGCCCTCTAAAGACGGCGCGTAAAGCCTTAATATCCTCATTTATTTTTCCCTCCCAAAATATCTTCGCCGATTTAATCCAGCGCGGGAGAATATCACGGCTCGACGACGACCGTAAAGAGCACGAGTTCCTCTTCGCCGGTGTTGATTATGCTGTGCGAATCTCCGGCGAGCGCGCAGCAGCAGATGCCGGGATAAAGTTTTTCTTCTGCACCGCCGCAGAACGATTTTCCCTCGCCGCTGACGACGAAATTTATGTCCGTGCTCGTCTTATGTCCGTGCATTCCTATCGAGGCGCCCTTCGGCAGCCGCGAATATATTACTTTCCCCTTAGGCAGGGGCGAAAGCTTCGCAAAGATTTCTCCGCTCCCGCCGTTCATGCCGCTTATCGATATTTCTTTCAGCTTATTGAAATCGATTCTCATTCTGCCGATCCCTTCACGCCTCCGGATTTTATTTCCCGTACCCTTTTTCAGCGACCCATTCGCCGCTCTTGCCGCCGGTCTTACTCAGCAGGCGTATGTCCTTTATCACCATGCCCTTGTCGATGCCTTTGCACATGTCGTAGAAGGTCAGAGCCGCGGCCGAGACCCCGGTCAGGGCCTCCATCTCGACGCCGGTGACCTCGTTCGCCGACGCTTCGCAGGTGATCTTCACCGCCTTCTTTTCGCCGTCGAGGTCGCAGCGCACCTTAACGTTGTCGAGGCGTATGTTGTGGCATAGAGGTATCAGCTCCGGCGTCCTCTTAGCGCCCATTATACCGCCGAGCTCGGCTATCCTTAACGGATCGCCCTTCTTCACCGCGCCCTGCGAAACGGTATGGAAAATCTCCTCGGGCAGGTAGAGCCACCCCTCCGCCAGCGCCGTCCTCTTAGTAACGGATTTGTCGCCGACGTCGACGAGCGTCGGGCGCCCGTCTGCGTCAAAGTGCGTGTATTCTCCCATTATTTTATCCTCCGATCCCAGACATCTTTATATCGCCGTTGTTCACGACGTCCCAGCAGCGCGGCTTTTCCGCGGCGGCGGCCACTATCACCTCGCGCAGTAGCCTTTCGTCGCGCCGCCGAATCACTTCCTTCAGCGGCGTCTCCTGCGGATTGAAAAGGCAGGTGCGAAGCTTTCCCTCCGCCGACACCCTCAGGCGGTTGCAGCTTTTGCAGAAGTGATTCGAGACGGCCGCTATTATCCCTATTTTGTCGCCGGTCTTTCTATTCACATAATACTCCGCCGGTCCATCGCTGCCGCCGCACCTTCCGCTCTTCTCCCAGGCCGCGCCTTCAGGCAGCGCCGCGAGCAGGTCGCGGCCGACGATGAAAGCGTCCTTCTTCCAAATGCTCTCCTGCAACGGCATGAATTCGATTAGGCGCAGCAGCAGCCCTTCGCGCCGCGCGAACGAAAGCAGCGCGGGCACCTCGCCGTCGTTGAAGCCTCTTATCAGCACAGCGTTGAGCTTTATGTTTTTAATCCCGGCGGCCTTCGCCGCGGATATCCCTTCAAAGACTGCGTCTATGCTGCCGACGCGCGTCACCTTGGCGAATTTTTCCGCGTCGAGCGTATCGAGGCTGACGTTCAGCGAATCTATGCGCGCCTCGGCCAGTTCGCGCGCACAGCTTCCGAGCAGCGACGCGTTGGTCGTCATGGCCATCTTCACGTCGGGCATCTCTTCGCGCAGCTCCTTCATAAAGGAGACGAGCCCCCTGCGCACGAGAGGCTCGCCGCCGGTGAAGCGGAATTTTTCGACGCCGAGCCCGCGGAAGACGCGGCAGAGGAATTTTATATCCTCGTAGCGCAGTATCTCGGCGTGGCTCAAGCATTTGACTCCCTCCGACGGCATGCAGTAGAGGCAGCGGTAGTTGCATCTGTCGGTCACGGATATGCGCAGATAGTTCAGCCTGCGTCCGTAGCCGTCTCTCAGCTCCTTCACTTCGGCCATCTGTATCCGCCCATCTCCTCGACCTTACCGCGCCATCCGGCGTCGTTCAGGCTGTCGAGCAGCGCGGCGACCCCCGGATGGTCGAGGTACTCATGTAAAATCACGAGCTCGTAAGGCTCCTCCGTTATCGGGATGAAGTCCAGCCCGAGCGCGTCGGCCGCGGATTTTATCCCCAGCGCCGCGTCGGCCGCGCCGGCGAAGACGCGGTTCGCCGCCTCCATATGAGTCGTGCATATCTGCGAATAGCCTTTTATCCTCTCGGAGCAAAAGCCCTCCTGCTTCAGCAGGCAGTCGAAGAGCACGCGAGTGCCGGCGCCCGGCTGCCTGTTCGAAAAGACTATATCCTTCGTGCAGAGGTCGCGGAAGCGGTAGATGCCTTTCGGATTGCCGCGCGCGACGATTATCCCCTGCGTCCTGTAGAAGAGGAGCAGCCTCTCCCAGCGCTGCCCCTTGGAAAAGCGCTCTATGAAGAGGTCGTTGTAACCTCCCGTCTTTTCGTCGAGAAGATGAGCCGCCGCGACGTGGCACTCGCCGCGCGACAGCGCGGCCAAACCGCCCATGCTTCCGACAGCGCGGCAGACGAAATCCGCGCCGCGCCTGCGTATCGGCGTGACGAGGAGCTGGACCGCCGGGTCGTCGGAGCCCTGGAAGAGGGCGCGGCGTTCGAGGTCGGCGTCGCGCGTCATCCAAACGTCCACCTCCGTCCCGCGCTCGCATTCAAGAGCGGAGGGAGGCAGCAGTGCCACCCCGTCCGATTCGGCTATAGCCCAGAGCACGCTCGCTCCGGAGGTAAGGGCCCAGGAGTATACCGTGCCGCCGACGAGGGCGGTCTTCATCTTCAGCCATTCTTCTATCCCCGCCGGCGACGAATGCTGCACGAGCAGCTTCGTCGGCATTATTTTTTTCACCGCGAGCGCTTCGCGCGCAAGCTCGCGCGTTTCTCCCCCGGCTCCCGCGAGAAGCCTCAGCAGCGGGTAAACGAGAGACCAGAGGGCGACGGCCGTCGACATCGGAAAACCCGGCAGGCATATCACGGGCTTTCCCTTTATTTTAGCGGCTATCGCGGGACGCCCGGGCTTCATGCGCACTCCTCGAAAGAGCACCTCGCCGAGCTCCGAAAGAACTTCTATCGTATGATCTCTTTCGCCCTTAGCGGAGCCGGCACCCACCAACACCACATCGTAATCCTCAACGCCCTTTTGCACGTATTCCTTTAAAATCTGCGGCACGTCGGGAAGTATCGGCGCGACATCGAGCCTGTAGCCCCACTTTTTGAAGGAGGCGGCGATGAAGAGCGAATTGCTTTCCGCCGCGGTGCCGGAGCGCTGCGTTTCGCGCGCCAGCCACTCTTCGCGCGGGATCATCTCGTCGCCGGTCGGGATGAAAAGGGTTCTCGCGCGCCGCCTTACCGGCACATCCTCGAGGCCGGCGCATAGGAAGAGGGAAACGAGCGCCGGCGAAACCTCTTCGCCTTCTCGCGCTATTATCTGCCCGGCCATCACGTCCTCGCCGAGAGGGCGCACGTTTTCCGACGGCGTCAGAGATTTATATACGACGACCTCTTCCTCCTCACGCGAAGAATCTTCCACCATCAGCACGGAGTCCGCCCAATCGGGCAGAGCCGCGCCGGTGTTCATCCACTGCCATTTATCCTTTTTGATTCTGACCGGCGTGGCGAACGAAGATCCGGCCGTATCTCCGGCGCTCAGCGCGTAGCCGTCGACCGCGGACGCGGCGTAATGAGGGACGTTGCGCGCCGCCGTTACGTCCTCCGTGAGGATGTGCCCGAGCGCCGCAGAAATCTCCATCTTCGCCGCGAATCTTCCGGCGTATTCGCCGAACGCGCGGCGCAGAAGCCCCCACGCCTCGTCGAGCGTTACATGTTCAGGATAATTCACTGCCACAGCCATATCTCAGCTTCCTCCCCCGCCCTTATCGTCTCGCGCTCCTCAGGCATGCGGATAAAGCCGCACGCACCGCCGAGCGCTGAAATATATCCGGATTTCGCCGCCGCGGGCTCGGCTCTGCCGTCGGCGAGCAGCCTGCAGGCAAAAAATTTTTCCGCTCCCGTGCGCGCCGCCAGGTCACTCGACAGCGGCAGCCTGACGCGCGTGCCGCATTCCTTTTCCTCCGCGCCTATGAGCCTCAGCAGCAGCGGCAGCAGCAACGTGAAGGCGACCGCCATGCACGAAAGAGGATGCCCCGGCAGGCTCACGACGAGCTTCTTGGAGGCCATGTCGGCGGCTATCAGAGTCGGCTTTCCCGGGGCGACGTTGAGCCCTCGCAGGAGAAGCCCCGGCTCGGGAAGCGACGAGAGCAGCCGGAAGGCGTGGTCGCGCATCCCGACTGAGGAGCCCCCGCTCAATATCAGCACGTCACAGCCGCTCAGCTCGTCGCGGAAGCGGCGTTCGAACTCCGCGCCGTCGTCGCAGGCGATGCCTCGGTAATCGGCTTCAAAGCCGAAGCGCAAGAGCAGGGCTTTGAGGTTCCACGCGTTCACGTCGCGCACGCAGCCCGGCGCCGGCTCACTAGTCTCGATCGGCACGACCTCGTCGCCGGTCGAGAGCAGCGAAATTTTCGGCGCCGCGGTCACGATCGACGAAACGCCGGCGGCGGCCAGCGGCCCGATCGAGCGGAAATCTATCAGGGCGCCGCGCGGCAGCAGCTTCGCGCCGAGCTCTATGTCCTCGCCCCGCCTCACGACGTTTTCTCCGGCCTGCACGCCGCGCCGCAGCTCGATCCAGCCTCCGGCTACATCCGTCTCTTCGAGCATCACGACCGCGTCGGCCCCCTCGGGCAGTATGCCGCCCGTCGGGATCGCCGCGGCTTCTCCGGCGGAAATTTTAAAATCCGGCGCGCGCCCCATCAGCACGTCGCCCCTCTTCGTGAGGAAGAGCGGCGTACCCGAGGAGGCGCCGGACGCATCTTCGTGGCGCACCGCGTAGCCGTCGCGGAGGCTCCGCGAAAAGGGCGGGTAAGGCGCGCCGTTCGTCATCTCTTCGGCGCACCTCCTGCCTACGGCTTCGCCGAGCGGGAGTTCCTTTTTTGGACAATCCCACGGGAATAAAAGTCTGCGCGAAATTTTTTCTATCGCGTCGATCCTGCCGGTCACTTCTTTAACAAAACCTGCCATAGAATCAGCGGCCTTTCGCGAATAAAAATTTTTTATTTTTTTATCTGGACCAAATAGACGGGGAAGCCGGCTTTTTCGAGGCGCCCCGCAAGCTCCTGCGACGCGGCCTTGTCTCTGCTTCCCGCAACGCGGACCTTGTAAAAGGGCTTTCCGTTGAGGACGGATTCTACGACGTAGGGCGCGTAGCCGGATTCCTTCGCCTGCTTCACGGTGATCTCCGCTCCTTCCTTAGCGGCGAAGCCGCCTATCTGGACGTCCCACCTCTCGCCGCCGGGCTCCTTCGCGCTCTGCTGTGGAACCGGCTTGGAAATATTTTCCTTTTTAAGCGCGGCGCCGCCTTTAGGCTGCTGCTTCGCCTGAGCGGCCTCGTTCTTCGGCTGGAGCTTCGAGCTCTGGGCTTTCGTCTGAGCTTTCGCCGCCTGCGTATTCGTCTGCTGAGCCTTTGTTTTCTTTTCCTCGCCGGTCGTTTTCTTCACGCTCGTCTTCCTCGGGGCGTCGTCGGTTTTCTGATTCTGCGCCGCCTTTGCGTTATTCTCGGGTAGCGCCGCTATTTCAGCTTTCTCATCCGCATCGGAGGAGGAAACCTCCACCTGCTGAAAACGCTGAGGCAGAATAGACGGCCCGTCCTTCTCCGGCGCGAAGAAGAAGAGCTTCACGCTCAGATAAAGCAGCGCGAGCGCCATGATGAGAGTCAGCGGCAAAATCAGCCTCCCGAAGAGAGTGAGCCCCTTCTTTTCTTTATAATCGCGCGAGCGAGTCCTGCGTGAATGTGTCATTTGTCCCCTCCAACCGTCAGCCGATGTGCCTGAGCTGCTCTTTCGTCCTCTCTCTGCCGGCCGCGGCCGCCTTTGCCGAGCCGCTCCGCACGCAGCGCGCGAGCTCCCTGCTTTCGTCGAAGCCGTACCACGCGAGGCTGAATTCCTCCTGCGCCTCTTTTATTCCCGTGAGGCGCAGCCGCGGAGTCTTTTTCGTTATAGATCTTATCTCTTTTTTTATTTTCTCATATTTTTGCCCGATTGCGAGCTTTCCGGCAAAAATTTCATCCTCCCAAGGCGTGCCCGGCTTCGGTACGAACGGATTGATGGAAAGCGTGAGGCTCTGCCCCGTCTCCGAGACGACGGCGCGGCAGAGCTCCGTTATCGCCGATACGTCCTCGTCCGTCTCGCCGGGGAGCCCTATCATGAAATAGAGCTTTACCCTGTCGATGCCGCGCTCCCTCGCAAGAGAAAGTTTTTCCGTTATAAGCGCGTTCGTAAATCTTTTGCCGCACGAGAAGCGCAGCGCGTCGCTGCCGGTCTCCGGCGCTATCGTGATGCTGCGGCGACCGCCGGCGGCAAGAGCCGAGATCATCTTTTCGTCGAGCCTGTCGACGCGCAGAGAAGCGAAAGAGAGCGCGATATTTTTCTGTGAAAGGCTGTCGATCAGCTGCGGCAAAAAGGGATAATCGCCGGCCTCGGGGGTGACTAGCCCAGCCTGAGGAACGCCGAAGCGCCGCGTCTCCGAAAGCGCCTTTTCTATTATATCGAAACCGCGGAAGCGCGCGCTGCCGAAGCAGCGCGGCAGAGTGCAGTAGCTGCACGAACGCGCGCAGCCGCGCTGAAGCTCCAGCAGAAGCGTTTTGCCGAACACCCCGCGCTCCGTCATCCACACGCTGTGAGCGGGATAATCGCCGTTGAGGTCGAGGCGCCGCCCCGTCTTCAAATCGCGCGTCAGTTTCCCCTCTCTTATGTCGACAGGGGGCACCAGTATCTCCTGGTGCCCGGCGAGCCTGCGCCATAGCTTTTTGCGCTCCGCGGCGCCGCATTCTCGCAGACATTTTACCGCGTAGTCGAGGGGCTCCATGCCGTCGCCGAGGATTATAAAATCGCAGACGCCGGATAAGGAGAGAGGATTTATATAAGAAAGCGCGCCTCCCGCGCCTACGACGGGGAAGGAGCCCTCCGCCCTTTCCTCCGGCAGCAGCGGAATCCCCGCCGAGTCGAGCCACCTGTAGAAGAGCGGAATACTTCCTTCGTACGCGACGGTCGCCGTTATCACGGAAAATCTCTCGAGCATCGTATCGGCGTCGGCCGAGCGGTAAGGCAGCGGCGCGCAGAAAAATCTTTCGGCGGCGACACCTGAGAGCCGAAGCCTCTCGAAAATGTATTGAAAACCGAGGCTCGCCGAGCCGACCGAATAATCCGCGGGATAAAAGAGAGCCCAAGGCAAATCTCCTCCCTTGGGCAGCTCTCTCAACCATACTTCGTCTCCGCGGTAATCCTCCCAGCTGCGCCAGGCGGTTATTTTTTCGGAGCGTCCGGAACGCGCGCGTATGCTCAGGACTGCCGCTTCTTTCTGATATACGCCGGCACGTCGTACTGGTCGACGGGCGCGCCGCTCTGCGTGAAAAGGTCCCCCTCCTCGGCTGCGGGAGCCGGAGAGGCCTTCGGCGAATATTCCGCTTTTTTCTGCCTCTGCTCCGCGGCCGCGGGCTGCTGTACATTCTGACTGGATGTGAAGCTGTTGAGATTTTTCACCGCAGATATGTCGAGCCCCTGCGTAGTCACGCCGGAGGATACCGGCCTCTGGCTCTGCATACGCGGCTCGGCTCTGCGCGGCGCCTGCTGCGCGCGCTGCTGCCGTTCGGGCTTGCCGTTTTCGTCGAAGCCGGTCGCTATGACCGTGATCTGTATCGCGTCTTCCATCTCCGGGTCGAAGACGTGCCCCCAAATTATGAAGGCGTCTTCGTCGGCCGCTTCGGTGATTATGTTTATCGCTTCGTCTATCTCGTGGATGCCGACGTTCGCGCCGCCGGTGATGTTGAAGAGTATGCCCTTCGCCCCGCTCATCCTGCTGTCCATGAGCGGGCTGTTGATCGCGTTGTAGGCCGCGGTGGCCGCGCGCTTCTCGCCGTAGCCTTCGCCGATGCCCATTATCGCGGTGCCGGCGTTCGACATGATCGTCTTTACGTCGGCGAAGTCGACGTTTACGAGCCCCGGGCGCTTGATGAGGTCTGTGACGCCCTGAACGGCCTGGTGGAGAACGCCGTCCGCCATCTTGAAGGCGTCGTTGACCGAGGTTTTTTTATCGGTGATGCTGAGCAGCCTGTCGTTCGGGATGATTATCAGCGCGTCGACTTTGTCGCGCAGCTGCCCGATGCCGTAGTCCGCCTGCTTTATCCGCCTGCGCCCCTCGAAGGTGAAGGGCAGGGTTACGACCGCGACGACGAGAGCTCCGGCCTCTTTTGCGATGCTCGCGATCACCGGAGCGCCTCCCGTGCCGGTTCCGCCGCCCATTCCTGCGGCGACGAAGACCATATCGGCGCCTTCGACGGCGGCGCGAAGCTCCTCGCGCGATTCCATAGCCGACTTGCAGCCGATCTCCGGATCGGAGCCGGCGCCGAGCCCTTTAGTGAGCTCTCTGCCGAGTATTATGCGGGTAGAGGCTTCCGAAAGCTCAAGATGCGCGATGTCGGTGTTCGCGGCTATGAACTCCACTCCGCCGACGCCCCCGCGTATGATATGATTCAGCGCGTTGTTTCCCGCTCCGCCTACACCGATGACCTTTATGACTTCTCTTGACGGATAATTCGAACCGTCTATCTGGAATATTTCTGACATTTCACCCATTTTAAATTCCTCCTGCGCCTTAGAAGATATCCTTGAAAATCTTTCTCACAGCGCCGAACAGGTCGAAGCCCTGACCGTCCGAGCCTTTCTGCGGCTGTGTCCCGGGATAGAAGGGCTCCTGCACCGGCTGTACCGGCCTTGCCTTGTCGCCGCCCTTTATGACCGAGGGGTTGTCGAGGTAGCGGAAGGGGTCGCGTTCGCGCTCGAGTATGTATTTTATGATGCCAGCCGCTGAGGAGAATTCCTGCGTATTGCGATTCGGCGGCATGCGGTTCGCATCGAGGGGCAGCGCCGAACGCGCGGGTAGGTTCAGTTTCTCAAGGAAGAAGTCTTCTATGCCGTCCGTCTTCGCGACGCCGCCGGTGAGAAGCACCCCGCCTGGGAGCATCGTGATCTTCGCGGTCTTTATCTGAGGACGGATGAGTTCGTCGCACAGCTCGGCGAGGCGGCAGCCTACTATATCGTGCAGGTCCGTCTTCTCGATGCTGTATTCTCTGCCGTGATGTTCAAAGTTCATCGCGTCGCCCTCTTCGAAATCGCTCCTGAGGGAGATCGTGCGCTTTATCTCTTCCGCTTTGTTGAGGGGAAGCTTGAGGACCGTCGCAAGGTCGTTCGTGATGTGGTCGCCTCCGATGGGAAGCAGCGCGAGATGCTTCGGCCTGCCG
This sequence comes from Synergistes jonesii, assembly GCF_000712295.1. Classification (NCBI taxonomy): domain Bacteria; kingdom Thermotogati; phylum Synergistota; class Synergistia; order Synergistales; family Synergistaceae; genus Synergistes; species Synergistes jonesii. Next base: position 193,023 of record NZ_JMKI01000037.1, read on the forward strand.
TCGGCGAAGACAGCGACTCCCGTCGTGCCCCCGCCGATGTCGAGGACTACCGCTCCGGCGAGCGCGTCTTCGGGGGAGAGCACGCCGAGCGCCGAGACGAGCGGCTTGATGACGAGGCTGTTGACGTCGAGCCCAGCGCGCGTCACGCAGTTGAGCACGTTCTGTATCGTGGCCGTCGGCACTATTATCGACTGCACGTCGATGTCGAGGCGCATGGCATTCATACCGAGGGGGTCGTCGATGCCAATGTTGCCGTCAAGCGAATATTCGACGGGTATCGTATGCAGTATGCTCTGGTTCATCGGCACCACGACGTTTGCCTGCGCAGCGTCTATGACCCTTTCTATGTCGAGCCGCGCTACGGAGCGCGGCGAACGTCCGAGCGCCACCATGCCCTTCGAACGGATGCTCGTCACTTCTCCGCCGCCGAATGCGACGGTCACGTCCCTTATGTCCTGCCCGACCATGTTCTGCGCGTCGCTGACCGCCTGACGCACCGAACGGACCGCTTGGTCGAGGTTTACGATGAGGCCCTTTCTTATGCCGTTCGAAGGCGCCTGTCCGACGCCGATGATCTGCGCCTCGTCGCCGTCTGTCTCGCGTTCGGCTACGACCACGGTGACCTTGCTCGTCCCGAGGTCAAGGCCGACGAGCAGTTCAGGCTCTCTGCCCTGGGTGTAGTTTGACGTTTTTTTAAACAAAATATTTACCCCCTCTTCTTAGGGTCGTACCCCAATACATTTTACATTATATCCCTTTCGCAATAAACATACTTGCGCAGAAAAAATTTCGAACAAAATTCAATTCCGCCTCTTCACATTATTTTTATTCTCCTGCGCCACCTCCGGCTTTGCCGGCTCCTTTTTTTCCGCTCCGAGGTTTCTTATGAGGATTTTCCCTTTATATGTGCCGTCGATGTAAACATCCGGCGGAAGGTTCGCTATGCCGCCGTAAAGCTTGCGCACCGCGAGCCCAGTCTCGGCCCACTTCTCGGCCTCGTTGGGAAGAAGCAGCTGCGCGCCGTTTTTGTTTCCGGCGGTGTAAAATATCACCCTTACGATCGGCGCGCCCTCCTTCACTCCAGCCTGTATGAACTTAACACTTTTGCCCCAGCCGAGCTCCTCGGCCATCGAGTACCAGCTTTTGATCAGCTTTATCGGGATGCTCGACGAAAGGATATTGCCCTTGACCTCGGCCATGTCTATCGGCGTCGCCCTGTCGGTCCCCCATGTGAGGACCGGTTTACTCTCCGCGTCGTGCTCGTCGAGCATACTGTTGTATTCGAGCGAGGAGAGCCAGAGCTTCCCTTCGCCGGAGAGGTACCAGTACCTTCCTCCCCAGAAAACTTTAAATGAAGGGACGAGCGGCTGCACGGCGAGCCTGAATCTGCCCCACCCACGCAGCTTCAGCTTCACCTCGGCAGGGTAGTAATTTTCTATCAACCCTTCGTAATCTTTTTTCGAAGCGAGGAGCGCCGGCCAGAAACGCTCCTGCTTCGGCGTGAGCACGCCCCACACGGCGCGCTGCGGAAGAGCGTCGGGCGGTAGCACCGCGATGTCGCTGACCCTCATGACGGCGTAGCGCCCCTCCGCCGCGATCAGGAAACCGACGAAGAGCGCGGCGAGCAGCAGCAATATTTTTCTCAATCTTCTCCTGCGTCTAAAACGCTCCAAAGAATTTAATTTCATATTCCAGCGTTACTCCGTACTCCTCATAGACCCTTTTTCTGCACATTTCGGTCAAAGCGTAAATATCTTCGGCGCGCGCGCCGCCGGTGTTTTCGACGAAATTCGCGTGGCTCGGGGAGACCCGAGCGCCGCCGACCGACAATTTTTTGCAGCCGCAGCCGTCGAGCAGCCGCCCGGCGGAAGCTCCGTCCGGATTTTTAAAGACGCAGCCTGCCGTGCGCGCGCCTATCGGCTGCCCTCTCTTCAGCGACGAGAAGCGCCTTATGTTTCCGATTATTTTTTCTCTCGCGCAGCGGCGCAGCGCGATGGAGGCCTTCGTTATCAAAAGAGGCGCTTCGCGCCACGGGCACGCGCGGTACGCCCACACAAGCTCACCGGACGCCCAGCGCCTCGGCTCGCCGTCGTGCGACAATGTGTCCGCCCATTCGACAAGGGGCGCGAAAGAAGCTCCGGCCGCTCCCGCGTTGCCGAAGAGCGCGCCGCCGAACGTGCCGGGGATTCCGGCGAGGAATTCAAGGCCGGTCACCCCCTCTTCCAGCGACAGCGCGAGAAGTTTTTTCACAGGCACTCCCGCAGCCGCCTCTATCCGCACGCCGCCTTTAGTTTCCGTCACTTTAAGCGCGTCCATCGAACGCGTCAAAATAATTCCCGCGCGGATAAAGCCGTCCTGCACGAGGACGTTCGAGCCCCCTCCGAGTATGTAAAGCCCGACTCCTTCGTCCCGCGCTTTCTTTATCGGCAGCACCGCCTCTGAAACGCTTTCCGGCCGCGCAAGCCACAGGCAGCTGCCTCCACAGCCCCACGTGTTCAGCCCGCTCAACCCGCAGTTTTCGATGAAGGCGCCGCCCATTTTTATTCCCTAAGCCTGCAGCTCGGCGAGCTTTTCGGCTATTTTTTTGCCGAGCGTGCCGACCGAGCCCGCGCCGAGGGTCAGCACGATGTCGCCGGAGCGCGCGGCCTGGCAGACCGACGTGAGCAGGTCGTCGAAGTTGCCGGAGAGCTCGTAGTGCGAGCGCATGTCGTCGGACGCCGCGTCGAAGATGAGCTTCGACGACACGCCGTCTATCGGCTTCTCGTCGGAGCCGTATATCGGCAGTATGAAGGCTCTGTCGGCGAGCGAAAGCGCGTCGGCGAATTCCCTGTAAAGGGCCGCGGTCCTGCTGAAGCGGTGCGGCTGGAAGACGGCGACGAGCCTGCGCCCCGGATAGATTTTGCGTACGGTGGAGAGCGTCGCCAAAATTTCATTCGGATGATGCCCGTAGTCGTCGTAAATCAGAATGTCTCCGACTTTGCCCGTCTTCTGCAGGCGGCGCTTGGCTCCGCTGAAAAATTTGAGGCTGTCTATCATATTCTCCAGAGGCACTCCGATCTCGCTGCACGCCGCGCAGGCGGCGAGTGAATTCAGGACGTTGTGCTCGCCCGAGACCGTCAGCCCGACCCTGCCGAGCTCCTTTCCCTCGTGGAAGAGAGTGTATGAGACGCCGCCTCCCTCGCGATGCTCGACCTCGGCCGCGCCCCAGTCCCAGCCGCGTCCCCAACCGTACTTCACGATCGGGCGCGATACGCTGTATTCTTCGCAGAGCCTGCGCACGCCGTTGTCTTCCATACAGAGTATTATTTTCCCGTTTTCTTTGACGTGCGAGAGGAATTCTGAGAAGGCGTCGGTAACGGCCTTGAAGGTCATGTAATGGTCTCTGTGATCCCAGTCGATGTTCGTTATGACGGCTATCTCAGGATGGAAATAGACGAAGGAGCGGTCGCTCTCGTCGAGCTCCGCCACCATGCAGTCGCCGGCGCCGAGCTTGGCGTTCGTTCCGATCTGGGGCAGGTCGCCGCCGACCGCTATCGTCGGGTCGAGTCCGGCGTTCTCGCAGATAAGGGAGGCCATCGAAGAGGTCGTCGTCTTGCCATGCGTCCCGGCGATTCCTACGCCGCGGCGCACGTTGAATATGCGGCTTAAAATCTCCGCGCGGCGCGAAACTTCGATGCCCTGCTGCCACGCCTTCAGTATCTCCGGATGATCGTTGGGCAGCGCGCTTGAATAAACAAGGATGTCCGGCGTGAACTCGTCGATATGTTTCGCCTCGTGTCCGATGCGCATCGCTATGCCGCGCTCGCGCAGGCGCTTCATATAGGACGTCTCTACGGCGTCGCAGCCCGAGACGCTCGCCCCTATGCCGTGGAGCAGCAGCGCGAGCCCGCTCATTCCTGCACCACCGATGCCCATCAGGTGAATGCTTTTGTTCTTAAGAGCAGAATCCCTGTTTTCCAATTGATAAATCCCCTTTCAAAAAGACAAAGCCTCTGTCAGCGGCTCCAAAGAGCGCTCCATAGATTTTCGCATATAGTTCTGCCGCGCGCGCCGTCTCCGCGCTTCTTCGCCGCACATATCTCACCGAGACGCAGCAGCGACGATTCAAGCTCATCGTCCCCGTCCTCCGCGCTCCAGATCAGCCCTTCGCTTTCGCTGACGAACGACAGCGCGTTCTGGTACTGATGATTATCCGCGGCCCCCTTCCAGGGAATCACGAGCGACGGTATGCCGGATACGGCGGCCTCGGTGAGAGTCGAGCCTCCGGCGCGGACTATAAGGACGTCCGCCGCGGCGAAGAGCGCCGAGGGATCCCACATCTTCGGCAGCAGCCAGACGTTCTCTCGCGCACGCCGCGCTTCTTCCGCAACGGCGGGCACGACGAAGGTCCAGCCGCTGAAATTTTTTTTCGAAGCGAGCTCCGTGATTCTGTCCCTGATAGAGCCGCTTCCCAGCGAGCCCGTGAGGACCGTCGCTATCGTACCGCCGGGAAATTCCTCCGGGAAGCCTAGTATCTGCCACGCGTCCCTCTGCGAGAGCCGCGTGAAATTCCTCACCGGCACGCCGGTATAAAGATATTTTTTCTGCGAAAGCGGCAGGCAGTCGCGCCAGCCGCTGTATATTTCCATTCCAAGCTTCGCCGCGAGGCGCGTCACCTTGCCGGCGCGCGCGTTCTGCTCGTGCATCGCGCAGCGCACGCGCGATCTTTTGCACGCGGCTATCAGCGGGAAGGAGAGATAGCCGCCGAACAGCAGCGCGGCGTCGGGACGGAAGCGCGATATTTCCTCGCGTGCCGACCTATAGGCGCTGAAAATCTGCTTCGCGCGCCCGCACTTGACCGCCAGGCGCCCTGACAGAGGAGAGCCGTCGACGGGCAGAACAAGCGGAGAGATTCCCGCTGAACTGTACATCTCGAGCTCCATCGGCCGCGCGCCGCAGACGTACGACAGCTCGCACTCCGGGTGATGCCTCTTTATCCACGCACCGAACGCTATCGCGGGCCAGATGTGCCCTCCCGTTCCGCCGGCCGCGAGCAGCAGCCGCGTCTTGTCACGCGCCATCGAATTCCTCTCCCCCGAACCAGCTGTCCTTCTCAAGCCGCAGCAGAAGACCGACCCTCGCCCACATCGTTACGAGCGACGTGCCGCCGTAGCTCACGAAGGGAAGGGGCATACCCGTCAGCGGTATCATCTTCGTCACGCCGGCGACGTTTATCACGAGCGGCAGGAGAATCGTGAGCGATATCCCCCAGATGAGCGTCGCCTTGAAGGAATCTTCGCTACGGAAGTAGCTATCGCGCGTCTGCATGAGCCAGAAGGCGAAAAGAGCCAGTATGCACAGCGTGCCCGCGAAGCCGAGCTCCTCGCCGACGGCCGCGTAGATGAAGTCCGTATAGGCCGCGGGCAGATAGTTCAGCTTCTGAAAGCCGTGTCCGAGCCCGCTGCCCCATAGGCCGCCGTTTGCGAAGGCAATTAGTCCCTGTATCGCCTGAAAGCCCTTGTTTAGGGGGTCGCGCCACGGATCCAGCCACGCAAGGAGGCGCCTCATCCTGTAAGGCTCAAAGACGATCAGCATCGGCAGCGCCGCGGCGGCTATGGAGCCCCCGGCGAAGAGCGGATAGCGCCACCCCACCTTTTCGACGTACATGCCCATCGCGACGGTAAATATCAGAATCGTCGTACCGAGATCCGGCTGGGCGATAAGCGGCAGCACGGCGAGCAACGTGAGGATCATCGTCATCGTGAAGCTCTTCAGCGGATCCCGCTCGGCTTTGCGCGACAGTAGCTTCGCCACGTGCAGCGCGACCGCGAGGCAGAGCAGCTCCCCCGGCTGCAGCGACACGGCGAGCCCCGGCAGGCGTATCCAGCGCCTCGCACCGCCTATAGCCTCTCCTACTCCGGGGAAGAGCGGGAGCCACGAGACGAACCACATCAGTATGAGCAGCAGCGACGAATATTTGTACCAAATCCTTATCGGCACCGAATAGACGAAGAACATGCCGCAGAGCGCTATCCCAAGCCAGCGCAGCTGCTTTATTCCCATCTGGAACGGCGTGCCGGTATAAATGAAGGAGGTGGGGCTCGTCGTTGAAGTGATCATAAGGATGCCTATCCCGCTCAGGATAAGCGGGATGACCCAGATGAACGGATTCGCCTTATAGCCTCTTTCTTTTGATTCGGCTTCGCTTTGCTCTGTCATTTGTTTTCTCTCTCGATTATTTCCTTCGCTATAGCGCAGAAATGTTCGCCTCTGTCGTTATAGCTCTTGTACATGTCCCAGCTCGTGCAGGCCGGCGAAAGGAGCACCGTGTCCCCGGCCTCGGCGAGCGAGTAGGCCGCGTTCACCGCCTCCGGCATATCCGCCGCGAGCTTGTAGCCCGCAGCGCCGGCCGCGTCGAGCGCGGCGGCGATCTTTTTCTTCTCAGAGCCGAGTATCACGGCGGCGCGCGCGTAATTCTTGACGGCGAGGGCGAGCGGCGCGTAATCCTCTCCCTTGCCCTGTCCGCCGAGTATCACGACCTTCGGCCCCGAGAGCGACGTCATCGCGGCGATCGCCGCGGCGACGTTCGTGCCTTTCGAGTCGTCGACGAAGGTTATCCCCTTTACGCTGCCGGCGAAGGCGCAGCGGTGCTTCGGCGGCACGTAAGAGCCGATCAGTTCCTCAGGCACCTCCCCGAGGTTGAAGAGCGCGATGGCCCCCAGCGCCATCGCCGCGTTCTCAAGGTTATGCTTTCCGAGGAGCTTCACGTTCTCAAAGAAGAACAGCTTGTTCTTCATGCGGCAGTCGCCGCCGTTGATCCACGCGGCCTTCACACCCTCGTCGAGGTAAATGCCGCGGACGTGCGGGCTCTCTTCGCCCCAGAAGAGCGGAAATTTTTTTATATCTTCCCTTATATCCAAAGCCTCTTCGTCGCGCTTTTGATATATCGCGGCCCCCCCCGGCGCCACGCATTTCAGCAGCTTCGCCTTTGCGGCGACGTAATTTTCGTAGGAGCCGTGCCAGTCGATATGGTCCGGCGCGAGGTTCGTGACGACGCCGATGTCGCAGATGAAATCCTTCGCCCAGTAAAGCTGGAAGCTCGACAATTCGAGCACGATGAAATCATAAAACTTATTAGCGGCCTTCGCTACCGCGTTGCCGATATTGCCTCCGGCCATCACGGAATATCCCATCCCCTCAAGGTAATAGCCGATCATCGACGTAGTGGTCGTCTTTCCGTTGCTTCCCGTGACGCCTATCACTATGCCGTTGAGGTACGGAGAAACGAAGTCGAGTTCTCCCGTTATCTTTATCCCCTTTTCGCGCGCCTCGGCGAGAATCGGGACGTCCGGCGAAAGGCCCGAGCTGACTATGATCTCGTCGGCCTCGAGCGCCCGTTCGCTGTTTCCGCCCTCCTCCCACTTGATATTCTTTTCGCCGAAACTTTCGACGATCTCGGGAGCTATCTCATTTTTATCCGACACGAAGACCTCGGCGCCGAGCTCGGCCGCGAGCTCGGCGAGCGCGCGGCCGCTCACGCCGGCCCCTATCACGCTTATTCTTCTGCCGCTCAGTTCTTTATTTTCCTCCATGCTCATCAACAGCTTTCCGACTTAAAAGTCAACGTAGTATAATAATTCAAAAAATCTATATCCGCAATAAAAAGACGAAACAATGGAGCAACGCCGATAAAAGGCATATCCCTACTATATGCGCGATGTAAAAGCGGGCCGTGATCTGCGTCTCCTTCCAGCCGAGCATCTCGAAATGATGGTGTATAGGGCTCATAAGGAAGAGCTTGCGGTGAAGCTTGTGAATCGCGAATATCTGAATCGCGACGGAGAAAATTTCCACGCCGAAGATGAAGCAGAGCGGCACGACCATGATCAGCGCGCCGGAATTTATGCAGAGCGAAAGCATAAAGCCGGCGAGAAAATGCGCGCCGACGTCGCCCATGAAGACCGACGCGGGGTTCGCGTTGTGCCACAGGAAGCCGAGGCATATACCGCACGCGGAGGCGGCGCTCAGCAGCGTCATCGGCGACTGAGGCAGCAGCGCGAGAGCCGCAAAGAAGGATATCAGAGAGCAGCCGGCCGCAAGCCCGTCGAGCCCGTCAGTCACGTTGACCGCGTTCTGCAGGCCGACACCGATGAACGTAACTACGGCGACATAGAGGGGGAAGGGCAGGCACAGCCACGGAAGCAGCTCATAAGGCGGGCGCGAGGCCCAAAGCGCCCACGGCAAAGTCACCGCGGTCTGCAGCAGCAGCTTGCTCAGGCTAGTCAGGCCGTCGCTTGAATGGCGGCTGTATTTGAGCCAGTCGTCTGTGAAGCCGACGCCGGCGGCAAGCAGCGGATAAAGCAGGATACGCATCGCATCCGCGGCTGAATGATCTCCGGCGAAGAGCATTATCAGCGGGAGAGAAAGGATCAGAGCCGGTATGAATACGACTCCGCCCATCGTCGGCGTGCCCATCTTCGTCTTCTCGTGCCACGCCGGCCCGTAGAGCTTCGTGACCTGCTCTATCTTCATGCGCTTCATCACGGCGATCCATTTTTTCTGTAGGATCAGCTCGACGGCGCAGCAGAAGGCCAAAACGAAAGTGAAGGGAAGCAGCATCTCAGAGCTCCATGGACGCAAAGAGGCGCGCCCTCTCCGACGCAAACTCGACTTCGATATGAACGGCGCGGCCGGACGGCGTCATAGGACTTTCCTTCCGCGCAGCGCGCACCAATCCGTCATTATCTCCCTGTCCACGAGAGGGACAGCCCCCTCTTTCAGCAGCTGACGGGTCTCGGGGCCTCGCCCGGCTATTACGATAACATCGCCGCTGCCGGCGCGGTCGAGCCCTTCGTACACCGCCGCGCGGCGGTCGACTATCATCGCGTAGGGCGTGCCGTGCCTCTTGACACCGGGTTCGATCTCGGCCATTATAGACGCGGGGTCTTCGCCCCTCGGGTCATCCGTCGTAAGAATCACAAAATCCGCGCCTCGCGCCGCCGCTTCGCCCATCGCGGGACGCTTCGATTTATCGTTCTCGCCGCCGGAGCCGAATACAATGACAAGCTTACCGGCACATATAGGGCGGAGCGCGCTGAGCGCCTTTTCGATGCCGTCGGGCGTGTGCGCGAAATCTATTACGCAGGAGGCGCCGTTGTCGAGGCGGTAAAGGTCGAGACGCCCCGAAACGTTCGGGATCGTCTCAAGTACTGCGAGAGAATCTCTGTAGCTCACTCCGAGCGACCAGGCTATAGAGAGCGCCTGAAGAGCGTTCGAGACGTTGTGATCGCCGAAGAGCGGAAGTCTGGCCTCATCTCCGCCGCGCGACTCCGGCGTTTTCACTTCGATGGCGAGCCCCTTCTCCGTCACCCCTTTGACCGACGCGAAGAAATCCGCCCTCTCATCCCTGACGCTGTAACTTATCGCCCTTTCGCCGAGGGCGTGGAAGAGGCGGCGCCCATATTCGTCGTCGATGTTTACACAGGCCTTCCAGTCGTTCCTCATATACTTGTCGAAGAGTTTTTTCTTTGCGAGGAAGTAATGCTCCATGTCTCCGTGGTAGTCGAGATGCTCCCAGGTCAGATTGGTAAAGCCGGCGCGGTCGAAGCCGAGGCCGTTTATCCTTCCCTGCTCTATCGAATGCGACGACGCCTCCATCGCGCAGGCTTTGCAGCCGTTGGCCGCCATCCTCGAAAGCAGCCTCTGTATGTCGCAGCCCTCCGGCGTAGTATGCTCGGCTTCGTCGACGCTTTTCCCGTCGTCGTTCTGCACCGTGCCCATGAGGCCGCTCTTTATTCCGGCGGCGTTCAATATCGCCTGAGTCATGAAGGTGGAGGTGGTCTTGCCGTTCGTGCCGGTCAGCGCTATCATCGTCATTTTTTTCGCGGGCTCGCCGTAGAGGAAGGAGGCGACGCGCCCCATCGCCGCTCGGACGTTCGGAGAGATTATCTGCGGAACTCTCTCCTCCACCTCGCGCTCGCAGAGCACGACGGGCGAACCCGCCGCGACGGCCTGCGATATAAAATCATGCGCGTCGCGGCGGTCGCCCTTCGTAGCAGCGAATATAGCGCCGCGGCAGACCTTTCCGTCGTCGCATACCATGTCGGAGACTTCGATCTCCGCCGCGGAAATCCCAGGCGGTAAATGAAATCTATAGTCTACTCCGCCCTCATCGAGAGCTTTTATCAATTTGTCGAGTCTCATCAAATCCACCCCCGCCGCAAAGCCCCGCTCAGGCGGCGCTACACCTTGCCATCTGAAGCGCGGTATTCCGGAAAAGCCTCCGCGACGCGCTTCAATCCGTATGAGTTCGAACCCTTTACAAGGATTATCCTGCCATCCGACGCGTCCACGTCTATCGCGCCAAAGAGCTCGTCGAGCGACGCGAAGAGCCGCATTCCTTCAGGCAGTTCTCCGCACTCGCGCCATTCTTCCCCGAGAAGGGAGACTTCGTCGAAGTCCGCGAGCTCTTCGATTATTTTTTTGTGCCACTCAGCGCCGTCCCTGCCGAGCTCCTTCATACCGGCGAGTATCGCGCATTTGCGCAGGCCGAGATTCCCCGCGGCCGCTCTCGCGTTGAGGATAGCGGCGTGCATCGACGCGGGATTGGCGTTATAGGCCTCGTCGACGAGCCAGCCGCGCGGCGCCGTCCTGCGGCAGACGCCGCGCCCCGAGAGCGGCGAAGTCTTGGCGATACCGCGGGCGGCTTCGTGCGGCGAAAGCCCGAGGCGTACCGCAGCGGCGAAGGCGTAGGCCATATTGTAAGAATGCTGGAAGCCGAAGAGCGCGCTCGACAGAGTGATTTTTTCTCCCCCCGCGCTTATCTCCGCCTCAGTACGCGCCCCGTCCTCGCCGAGCGCCACCGCGACCCTTCCTATCCTCACAGCGGCCTCCGGAGACCTGCCCACCGACGTTTTCGCTATATTCATTCCGGCGTGCGCGAAATAATTTTTCAGCAGCCCGTTGTCACAGTTGTAGATCGCGGCATCGAGCCTTTCGCTCTCGCATATCTCCGTCTTCGCGCGAAGGACGCCCTCTACGCTGCCGAAACCTTCTAAATGGCACGGGGCGACCTCGGTTATCACCGCGAGCTCCGGCGGGAAGTTCGCGACCATTTCGGATATTTCGCCGAAATGATTCGTACCGAGCTCAAGGACGAGCACATCCGTCTCTTCGGGCATCGCGAGTATCGTCAGGCTGCAGCCCGTCAGCGTGTTGAAGCTCCTTATCGCGCTGTGGACGCGGTATTTTTCTCTGAGAGCCGCCGCCGTCAGCTCGCGCGTCGTAGTCTTGCCGACGCTCCCCGTTATCGCCGCCGTCTTCGGCGAGACGCGGCGCAGATATTCCTTCGCAAGTTCGCAGAGCGCCCTCTGAGTCTCTCTCGCGGCGATGAAGGAGACTCCGCCGTACTTCTGCGCGAGGGCTTGTCTTTCGACTTCGCCCGCTTCGGCGAGCACGAGCTCCGCTCCTCTCTCGACGGCCTCTCTTATGTAGAGATGCCCGTCGCTCGACGAGCCCTTCATCGCGACGAACGCGCAGCCTTCGGAGGCTTCGCGGCTGTCGCATACCCAGCGCCGTGAAATTTCAACGTCGGGCCCTATCAGGAGGCCGCCGCATATCTTCGCCCCCTCGGCGGCGGAAAAGAGGGTCATTACAGCACTTTCCTCCTGCGCAGCGCGCACCAGTCGGCCACTATTTCTTTGTCTACAAGAGGAATCGGGCCGTCCTTCAATATCTGACGAGTCTCGGGGCCGCGCCCGGCTATCACCGTCATGTCGTCCTTTCCGGCGCGGTCGAGCCCGTCGTAGATCGCCGTGCGGCGGTCGACTATCATCGCGTAGGGCGTGTCGTGCTTTTTGACGCCGGGCTCTATCTCCGCCATTATCGACGACGGCTCCTCGCTCCTCGGGTTATCCGACGTCACGACGACGAAATCGCCGATGCGCGACGCCACCTCGCCCATCAGAGGGCGTTTCGTCCTGTCGCGGTCGCCGCCCGCGCCGAATACTACGATGAGCTTGCCTCTGCATATCGGGCGCAGTGCGCCGAGCGCCTTTTCCAACCCGTCGGCCGTGTGCGCAAAATCTATCACGCAGGAGGCTCCGCTGTCGAGCCTGTAGCGCTCGAGACGACCCGGGACCTGCGGCATATTTTCAAGGGCGGAGAGGGCCGCGTGCGAAGAAACGCCGACGGACCACGCGAGCGATAGCGCCTGCAGCGCGTTAGAGACGTTATAAGAGCCGAAAAGAGGCAGCTTCGCGCTCTCTTTTCCGAGCGACTCGGGCGTCTTTACCTCGATCTCGAGCCCGTCGATCGTTACGTTTTTTATCGACGCGTAAAAGTCAGCGCTTTCGTCAGCCACGCTGTAGCTTATCGCCCTTCTGCCGACCGCGCCGCGCAGCCTGCGCCCGTATTCGTCGTCGACGTTTATGCAGGCTTTCCAGTTGTTCCTCATATATCCGTCGAAGAGCTTCTTCTTCGCGAGGAAGTAATGCTCCATATCCCCGTGGTAGTCCAGATGATCCTGCGTCAGATTTGTAAACCCCGCGCGGTCGTAGCAGAGGCCGTCTATCCTTCCCTGTATTATAGCGTGCGACGAAGCCTCCATCACGCAGGCCTGGCAGCCGTTCGCGGCCATCCTCGAAAGCAACCTCTGTATATCGCACCCCTCGGGCGTAGTATGCTCGGCCTCTTCGACGATTTTCCCGTCGTCGTACTGCACGGTGCCCATAAGTCCGCTCTTTACTCCTGCCGCGTTTAATATCGCCTGAGTCATGAAGGTGGAGGTCGTCTTGCCGTTCGTGCCGGTCAGCGCTATCATAGTCATTTTCCGCGACGGTTCTTCAAAGAGCAGCGACGCGACACGCCCCATAGCCGAGCGGACGTTCGGACAGATTATCTGCGATATATCCACGTCGTAGGGGCGCTCGCAGAGCACTGCCGGCGAACCGGCCTCCACGGCTTGCGGGATAAAATCGTGCGCGTCGCTGTGTCCGCCCTTCGTCGCGGCAAATATTACGCCGCGCCCCGCCTTTCTGCTGTCGCAGACGATATCCGATAGTTCGACCTCGTCGGCGTCGACTTCGTGCGGGATGTATGCCCTGTGCTCCACAGCGCTCTTATCGAGGGCGCGGATCAATTTGCTCAGCTTCATCAAAAGCACCTCTTTTGCATAAAATAAGCGGCCGCTCTCTATATCTTGTCCCTGGGAATCTGAAGGATATCCTCCACGATCGATTTGAATATAGGTGCCGCGATCTGGCCGCCGTAATAGCGCGCGCCCTTCGGCTCGCCGAGCGTTATCAGCATCGCGTACTGCGGCCTGTCGGACGGCCAAAAACCCGTGAAGGAAGCGACATACTGCCCCTTGTTGTATCTTCCGGCCGCCGCCACCTGAGCCGTCCCCGTCTTTCCCGCTATCGCCACTTTATCGGATTTAGCGTGCTTGCCTCCGCCCTCGGAGACGACCTTAGCCATCGCCTGGCGCAGGAAAGCCGCCGTGGACTCGGACATGACGTTGTAGCGGACACGCCTCGCCCCCTTGTGTATCACCTTGCCGGCGTTGTCGCGGACTTCTTCGACTACGTAGGGCTTGAGCAGCTTGCCGCCGTTCGCGATGCTCGATATCGCCATCACGACTTGCAGCGGCGTGACCGCGATGCCCTGCCCGATGAATATGTTCGCCGTGACCGTCCCGAGCCACTCCTCCGGCTCCTTTATCAGCCCCGCCTCTTCTCCTGCTATCTCGACCTCCGTCTTCTCGCCGAAGCCGAACTGCCTCAGCATACCGTAAGCTTGATACTTCGGCACGGACATAGACATCAGCGACATGCCTATGTTGCAGGAGTTCATCAGCACGTGTGTGAGATCCTGCATGCCGTGCGCCCTCTTGTTGACGTCGCTCATCGTTTTGTCGAACAGCTTCATCGTGCCGCGGCAGAAATAGGTCTTATTGCGCGAGGTCGCGCCGGTCTCCAGCGCGATCGCCATCGCTATAGGCTTGAATATCGAGCCGGGCTCGAAGACGCGCCCGACCGCGTTGTTGCGCACGGCGTTTATATTTCTCAGATTGTTTCTGTTGTTCGGATTTATCGTCGGATAGCTCGCTATTGCGATTATCTCCCCGGTGTATGGGTCGACGCAGACTCCGGCGGCCCACGAAGCCTCCGCTTCTTTCGCACCTTCGGCGAGGCGCAGTTCGAGCATCTGCTGCACGCGCGAATCGATCGTCAGCCTTATCGAGCCCGCCGTGTCCTTGCCTGCGTCGGCGCCGCCGCCGAGTATGTCAGTCGCCGAGCCCTTCGAGTCGCGCGTAAGAAAGCGCGTCCTCGGCGGCGAATAAAGAATGTGATTCCACTCCAGCTCTACTCCGGCCTGCCCGTACTCGTCTATGTCGCAAAAGCCGAGCAGATGGAAGGCGAGAGAATCGTGCGGGTAGATGCGCTTCTTCTCCGTCATCGTGTAGAGTCCCGGCACCTTCCTGCCTTCAAGCGCCATAGCGCGCTCCACGGGCACGCTGCGCGCGACCCAGTGGAAGCGCCCCGGCAGCTCTTTGGAAAACTTCGCGGCGACAGCCGGGCCGAAGGCGCCCTTAAGTACATCCGCGCTCGCCGGATCCCAGAACTTAGGGTCGATAAAAAAACTTTTGGAGGGCACCGATATAGCAAGCGGCACCCCCCTCCTGTCCTCTATTCTTCCGCGCGTAGCGCTCACCACTACATTAGCCCAATATTGCTTCTGCGACTGCTGGACTATGCGGAGGTCGGGCAAAAGCTGTACCTTCGCCGTGCCGACGGCGAGGGCCGCAAGCACGAGAAAAGCCGCGCCCCAGACCGACCTCGAGCGGCGCGGATCGTCTCCGGCGTCCTTTTTAATTATTCTCGGCATGGGCCTGGTTCACGAGCGGATTCCTGTTTTCGGCGAAGCCGCTCCTCTCAGCACGCTCCTCTTTGATTTGCGCCAGCTTCACGGAGCGTTCGCTCAATTTTATAACCTTGATATCTTCAACGTTTTCCATTCCAAGGCTGCACTTAGCGTAATTATAAATCCTCGCTGGAGAGAGAAGCTGGGCGTAGCGTCGAGAGAGCGCGATATTTTCTTCCTTGCTTTTTTCTATCCTCACCATGGTCTGCGATATACGGTGTTCAAGATAAAGTCCGTAGAGCCTCAGCGTGCCGAGCGCGGCGGCGCAGAGAAAGACGCATAAGAAGCTTATTACGAAAAGCGTGGAATGCTTCGATTCGCTTTCCTGCGCGTGTTTTGTGTAATTCATTAACGTTCCCCCTTCCCTTACTCGGATTTCACAAAAATCCTCAGCTTGGCGCTTCGCGATTTATAATTATTCGCGATCTCATCTTCCGAGGGAATGACCGCTTTTCGCGGCCGAAGTTCCCCTTTCCCCTCGTCCTTCCACTTTCTGAACCGCAGCTTCACCATCCTGTCCTCGAGCGAATGATAGGATATGACGGCGGCCGCTCCTCCCGGGGAAAGTATTTCGGCCGCGCCGTCGAGCGCTTCGGAAAGGGCGTCCATTTCATCGTTCACCGCGATGCGCAGGGCCTGAAAAATTTTTCTCGCCGGGTGTCCGCCCATTCTGCGCTGCACGGGCGCCGGCAGAATTTTTCTGACGAGGGCGACCAGTTCGCCGGTCCTATTCAACTCGCCTCCGTGCTCCCTGTCGCGCACGATGCCCTTCGCTATCTCGTAGGCGTAGCGTTCCTCGCCATATTCGCGGAAAATTTTCGTGAGCTCCTGTAAACTGGCCCTTTTCAGCAGATCCGCCGCGCTTTCGCCCGAAGCATCCGAGCCGTGCTCCATCCTCATATCGAGAGGGCCGTCGTTCTGGAAGGAAAAGCCGCGCTCCGCCTCGGTAAGCTGAAGGTTCGAAACTCCAAGGTCGAATAAAATAAAATCGGCGCCGCGAAAGCCCTCCATCTCGCGCAGCGATGCGATATTCCTGAAGTTGTCCGCGATGACCTCAAAGCGCGGCGAAAACTTAGCAAGACGCGCGGCGGCCTCTTCGCGCGCTTCGGCGTCCCGGTCGAAGCCGTAAAGAAAAAGCTGCGGGAACGCTTCGAGCAGCGCCGAGGCGTGTCCGCCGAGCCCGAGCGTCGCGTCCACCGCGGTGCGCAGCTCTTTTACCTCTCCCGCCGCGGCGAGAATCTCCTTCAGCATGACCGGGAAATGCTCCTTCATATTTCGTCGAGCTCCTCGGCCATCTCGCTGAAGTCGGCCAGAACTTCGGCGCGGTGCTCCTCCCACTTAGCTGTATCCCAAATCTCCAAGTGATCCTCCGCGCCTATGAGCGTGACCTCCGACGCCGAGCCGGCGTAATCGCGCAGAATCTGCGGGATCAGTATCCTGCCGGCCGCGTCGATCTCCTGCTCGCTCGCCATCGAAAGCAGCACGCGCCTGAAATCTCTCGTCTTCTTCTTGAACGACGAAAGATCTTTCAGCTTCAGCAGAAGCTCCTCCCAGCGCGGCGCGGGATAAAGCGCTATACAGCGGTCGATGCCGATGGTAGCCACGACGGACGAGCCAAGTTCTCCCCTGAACTTGGCGGGGAGGACCATGCGTCCCTTACCGTCCAATTTATGATTGTAGCTTCCCACCAACATGCACAATTCACCCACTTAATACCACTTTGTCCCACTTTGCTACACATTATACTTTGACGCCGCTTTTATCAATCCAACGAAATTCAAAGTTATAAACAATATTGAGTCTTTAGGCCTAATATTTTACCAAAGTGCTTTACCAGCCGCTTTTAGATACTTTTCATCTCCTATTTCGACAAATATTGACTGAAAGTATGCATACAAGAAGATTTTGCTTTTTGAATTTTATAATGCCAAACGCCCTTTTTACTTTAATAGTTACAGCCACAGATATTCGACGCAACCTCCGGCTTATAATGCGGGAGGGGGGCACGTGCCTCTTGCGCCATAATGTAAGCTGAGAGACGACGGGGCGCTGAAAACATAGGATATGTAAATTTCGGCAGAAGCGGAATAAAAGCCTCGCGCTCCGGACCCGGGCGCATGAGGCTCACTGCCGCGCCGAGCGCTTCGGCCGCCTCGTTTATGCTATAATTTCCCACAGGAGTATCCAAACCGGCCGCCGGCGCTCAGGCGCGGGAGGAAAGTCCGGGCTCCGCAGGGCGGGATGCAGGAGAAATTCCTGCGGGTGCGAACTCAGGGAAAGTGCCGCAGAAAAGAATACCGCCGCGAAAGCGGTAAGGGTGAAAAGGCGGGGTAAGAGCCCACCGGCCGCATGGGGAACCAGCGGGCCAGGCAAACCCCATCCGGAGCAAGGTCGAATAGGGAAGGTTGAGGCTGCCCGCCGACTTCCGGGTACGACCGCTGATTCGTGCGTGCAAGCGCGCGATTAGATAAATGGCCGGAAAGAGCTGCGCTCTTCACAAAACCCGGCTTACTGGGTGCTCTTCATTATCTAAGGCTGCTGAACAAAGCTGTTTTCGGCTTATCAGCAGCTTTGACTTATAAATAACGTTTTGGGCTGCACGACTCTCAGACACAAATCGGTTGGTAAATTCTACACCGTGCCTGTCTAAACGCATTGCACCCGACCTCTACTGGTGTAAAGCTTTTATAATGGTACGACGCCATCGGCAACGTGCGCCGGAACATGCAGAAGGTATCGGAAGACGCCGGTATCACGGCGTTTATCGACAAGCGCGGGCGCTCGTGGAATATGGCGAGTTACACCGACATGCTCTGCCGGACGTCCTCGATGCAGATATTCCATCAGGCTAAAACGAACGAGT
This sequence comes from Synergistes jonesii, assembly GCF_000712295.1. Lineage (NCBI taxonomy): Bacteria > Thermotogati > Synergistota > Synergistia > Synergistales > Synergistaceae > Synergistes > Synergistes jonesii. The sequence goes on from NZ_JMKI01000037.1 coordinate 210,787, forward strand.
ATCTCGCGCACGGTGAAGACCTTGTCATCGTGTCGAGCCATTCCCCCACCTGCGACAAGTGCGCGCCGTGGAACGGCAAGGTTCTGTCGCTCACCGGCGAAACGCCTGGATACCCGACGATGGAAGAGGCGAAAGCGGCGGGGCTGTTCCACCCGAACTGCCGGCACACGTATGGGCTGTATATACAGGAAGAGGAACTAAACATTGAGGAGAAGCACGCACTCAACAGGTATGTCAGCTCAGACTCATATAAAATAAATGAGAAGCTGCGCACAAGGAGTCAGTTAACAGATGACGAGAAACAATTCATTAATCTGTTAGATAAGGCCTTAGACAAACTTCCTGATTATCAGGGGACGGTCTATCGTAATATTACCCTTGATATGGCGAGCGAAGAGGAGTTTGATAACTTTGCACGCCGTCATTCCGTTGGTAATTTTGTTGGTTATGAGGGGTATACTTCGACCTCGAAGGATAAGGAGGGCTACATAATCGATGGTGATAAAATTGTGTTAATCACGATGAAAGTCAAGCACGGGAAGGATATCAATCATTTTGGTTATGGTATCCCGGAAGAACAGGAGGTATTATTGAAACGCGGTGCAAAATTTGAGATAACGAAAGCTCAACTGGAGGACGGCAAGTTATTTCTTACAATGGAGGAAAAGGAATGAAGCATCGCTGGGACAACGAACCCCTTGAAAATGCGATAAAACTCTGTAATGACTGTAAGCATATTTGGCCACACGAAATTAAGTGTGACGCATATCCAGATGGCATACCGGATGACGTCCTGTTTTGCCGCCTTGACCATCGCAACCCTATAGACGGTGACCATGGCATACAATTTGAGCCGAAAGAAAACAACGACGGAGGTTAGTATATGTCAATAGACGCCAAACTTTTTGTTCTATACGCTATTTACGTCGAGTATCAGAAGGACCTGCCGAATATGGAGTCCGTCACCGCAGAAGCTCTTGGCATTGACGAAGACGTCTTCAACGTGGCCGTCCTCAAGCTGTGCAATGAAGGCTATATTACCGGGGCTGATCCGATTTATGTAGATCAGCTTGCGTATCCGGTTTCTGTCGATATGTCGCGTGTGATGCCGACGCAGAAGGGTATTGAGGCCGCTTCCGGCGACCTTGCGGTGACCGCGAGGACAGGCGGCGAACGGGTGCGGCAGATGGCGGGCAGGTTCATTGAATATGGCTGGCAGGGGCTGACGGACTTCGCAGCCAAAGTGCTCGTCGAAATAGGGAAGCAGGCTCTCAAGTAAAACAAACAACATCAGTCACATAGCCGCCTTCGGGCGGCTTTTTTCATGCCGAAAGGAGGCGAGCGAGTGCAAAACCTTAAAGAAATATGCGAAGAATGGGCGCCGAGGTTGGGGCTTGCCCATTGGGAGATAGCCGTCCGCTGGGCGGATGAAAAAGACCTTGAAGAAATGACGCCGTGGGCTGAATCCGACGTAAAATTCAAGCCTTGCGCCGAAAAGGCGGTGATACGGGTAAAAAGAGAGGGAGATTACAAGCGGCTCGACAGGAGCGAGCGGCACGACGTGGAAGCTATTGTCGTTCACGAACTGCTCCATCTCGTTTTCTCCCACTTCACCTACGGCGAGGACGACGGCATAAAAGACAGTTTGTTCGATATAGGAATAGACAGAATCGCCAAATGTCTGGTGAAGCTGAAGAAATGCCCGTGCGGCGATGGCGAGGGCGGTGAAAAACAATGAACAAAAAACAGGGGGTTGCTGATGTCAATACTGACAAAAACCGGCGGTAGCGCACTCATAATACTTCGCTGCGCGCCGTTATAGTTCTCTACCACACTCCGAAATGCTATAATAGCAGCAACGTATTAAAGACTGTTACCAAAGGATGAAAGGTGAGTCCGTCGTGGCTACAGAAATGAAAACGACACCGTTCGGCATGAAAATAATGGGGCTGTGTCGGGACGCTCTTGGCGGAAAGCTGACCGCCGGCGGGTTCCAGGCGGCGTATGACAAAATCATGCAGGGAGACAAAGACCCTGACGAATGGTGGTCAGACTGGGAAGACGACGAATATATGGCAGACCTTGCGCTCGCGGTCGAAAACTACGAGCCGAACAAGGCGATCCGCGACTCCGACGATTGCGGCTACCTTGACGATGCCGGAATGATGGAGGCAATTGAAGCATGTTACGCCAAGTACCAAGCGGCGATGCAGGGGTAATCTCAGAAGAATACATCCCTATACAATAAAGATACATAAAAACGACCTCATGTTGATAAGCATGAGGTCGTTTTTGTTGTCAAAAATTCGACGAAAAGGAGATGTCATTTATGGGCTGTAAGGCTAAAAAGAAGAAAAGAGTGGCGGCGCAGGCAGATACGTGTCCTATAAAGATTCAAAGCCGTTGACGGACGACCTGAAAGCCGTTTACACCACCGTCGACGAGCCTTTGGCTCTTGATGAGCTGGAGGGCTTCGCTGAGAAATGGGATGCGAAGTACCCGAAGATATCAAAATCGTGGCGGAAAAACTGGGCCGGGCTCAGCACATATTTCAAATACCCGCAAGAAGTGAGACGGCTTATATACACCACCGACACAATCGAAAGCTTCAACCGGCAGCTTCGTAAAGTGACCAAAGCGAAGTCGGTATTCCCGACGGACGACAGCCTGCTGAAGATGCTGTACTTGGCAATGAAGGACATCACGAAGAAATGGACGGGGCGGCGTCGGGACTTGAGCATCATCCATCCCAGCGAGTTTGTGAAAAAATCTCTGTAAATAGATCTTCTATGATAAGAGTTGAGGATTGAAGAGCTGTATTCTAGTAGATCAGAACACACAATCCTTTATTCCCTTATAATTCATGCAAGTGAGTATGTCAAGTACAAGCGGAGTGAAAACTCTGCCTGTGGGATAGCGCGTAAAAAAATGAGTAACCCTCCTCATATTCGGTAAAGTACAATATACAGACAAAACAGGAGGTCTAACGTTATGGCAAAACGAACAAGCCCGCTGGGAGAAGCGGGAAGCAAGAAGCTCCGCGAGATGATAAAGGAGTACGATATCAGGACGATGGACGACGTCCACAACTTCGTCAAGATGTTGACCGCCGAGACCATCCAGACGGCATTGGATGCCGAACTTGAAAACGAGCTCGGTTACTCAAAATATGACTACAAGAATAAGAATACCGACAACAGTAGAAACGGCTATTCATCCAAAACCGTCCAGGGAAGCATGGGAGAAGTCGATATCAGCGTTCCCCGTGACAGAAATGGCGAATCTGAGCCGCAGCTGGTCAAAAAGCACCAGACAGACGTATCTTCGATAGAAGACAAGATTATATTCCTCTATTCGCAGGGCGTATCAACACGCGATATCCAGAAAACTATGAACGAGATGTACGGAATAGATGTTGATGACGGACGCGTATCCAAGATAACGGACAAACTGCTTCCCGTCATACGAGAATGGCATGAGCGTCCGTTACAGGCTGTTTACGCCCACCTCATACTGGATGCGGTGCACTATTCGGTACGAGACAACGGCTCCGTGGTCAAAAAGGCGGCATATGTGATAATCGGAACAGATCTTGAAGGTCATAAAGATGTACTTGGTATATGGATCGGCGCAAGCGAGTCGTCCAAATACTGGCTGGCGGTTCTTAATGGTCTTAAGAACCGTGGCGTGCGCGATATCCTTATTGCGTCGGTCGACGGGCTGACGGGCTTTGTCGAAGCGATAAACAGGGCGTTCCCCGACACGGAAGTCCAAAGATGCGTGATCCACCAGATACGCAGCTCAACCAAGTACGTTTCATACAAGGACGTCAAGAAATTCGTTTCGGATCTGAAGCCAATCTACAAGGCCCCGACGGAGGAAATTGCGATCGAGGCGCTGGAGAGCCTGGAAAACGAATGGGGTAAGAAATACCCGCTCGCCGTGCGTTCATGGAAGAACAACTGGAACGAGCTCTCCGTTATGTTCAAATACTCCCCCGAGATACGTCGTATGATATATACGACCAACGCCATAGAGAACTTCAACAGGCAGCTGCGGAAGGTAACAAAGACAAAGAGCGCCTTCGTTTCCGACGACGCTCTGATGAAAATGCTCTATCTGGTTACGATGAGAGTAAGCGATAAATGGACGATGCCGATACAGAATTGGGCGTCTATTTTGGATAATCTTATGATACACTTCGGGGACAGGGTCAAATTGATTTACTGACATGGACCTCGCCCCTCAGGCTACAAAAAAGTTTTGAGGGGTTTACACAAAATTTGCTGCGCTACCGCCTGTGGTTGTCTGCTGTCGAACCTGGATCCTGAAAAAAGGTCATTCCGGCATTCGGTCAGGATATATGATGCTCAGGTTCGCGAGAGTATAACAAATTCTGTGTAAACTCCATAGAGAAGAAAGCAAGCCTCCTGGATTGGTGTTAAGATAAATTCAATCCAGGAGGATATTTTTATGGCAAGACAGAGAAAACTGACACCGGAAAGAAAAGCGCTTATTCAGAGTCTCCTTTCCCACTACAAACCGGAAGACGCCCAGGACGTACAGGCTATGCTGAGGGATCTTCTCGGAGATACGATCCAGCAGATGCTGGAAGCCGAGATGGATGACCATCTCGGTTACAGCAAATATGACTACAAGAACAAGCATACAGATGACAGCCGCAACGGCTACAGCCCTAAAACAGTCACCTCTTCGGCCGGAGATATCCCGATCGACGTCCCCAGAGACCGCAAGGGTGACTTCGAACCGCAGTCAGTCAAAAAGAACCAGACCGATATCTCAAATATAGAGGATCAGGTCCTGTCCATGTATGCAAAAGGCATGACGACCCGGGATATCTCGGCTCACCTGCAGTCTATCTACGGTGTGGATGCCTCTGCTGAAATGATTTCGCGAATGACGGATCGAATTCTGCCGATTGCCAAAGAATGGCAGAACCGGCCGCTGGCCAAAAAGTATGCAGTCGTCTTTATGGACGCCGTGCATTTCAATGTGAGGCAGGACGGCCGAACCGTCAAGAAAGCCGTTTATGTTGCTATTGGGACAAGACTGGACGGGCATCGTGAAGTCCTTGGCCTGTGGGTCGGCGGAAATGAGAGCGCCAAGTACTGGGTCGGTGTCCTTAACGAGATCCGTAATCGCGGCACCGAAGATATTTTCATTATCTCCGTCGACGCCTGACAGGCTTTGCAGATGCGATAAGCGCCGTATATCCCAAGGCCGAAATCCAGCGCTGCATTGTCCATCAGATCCGTTACACGACAAAA